>CALLZA010000257.1 GCA_937858165.1 uncultured Ardenticatenia bacterium | reverse complement strand
TGTCTCTCGCTCTTCTCTTCTCTCCTTTTTTTCATCCATCTCTTGTGTCCTTCTCCTCTTACTTCATCTACGTTCTAACAGCCAGCGCACCATCGGCACTCATCTCTTGTTTTTTTTTTAAGGATACGGCGACCACCGAGATCGACACTAGATCGCTCGTCGGCAGCGTCAGATGTGTATAAGAGACAGGTCGAGTGCCGGCGGCAGCCTCAGCCCGGGCAATGGGGGGCAGTTTATCATAACCGTTCTCGAATCCAAAAAGATCGAGCCGGCCAGGGCCAGCCGGCGGCCGGGGCATCACACCGCCGGCTGGGCATGGGGCGATGAAAGGGGGGGCCGCTAGGCGCGGCGCGGCAACGGCTGGGCCAGCAGGTCGGCCAGGAAGTCGACCATCGCGGCCATCTGGGCCGGGTCGAGCCGGTCAAGTGTGTCGCCGGGGGAATGAATAAGGCTGTCGATCAAGTTATGGATGCCGCCGGAGGTCAGGGCGATGCAGGGCACGTCCTGCATGGCGAAGATGGAGTGATCGCCCTGCGGCCACGGTTCGGTCTCGACCAGGTTGGGGCGGCAGCTCATCAGGCCGCGCGTGGCGTCGGCCCAGGCATCGGGGCAGTTGAAGAAGGCGACCGTCGTCGGCGCGTCGCGCAGACCAACGCCATCGACGTTGACGAGCAGGGCGATGCGGCCGAACTCCCCACCGCAGCCGGCGACATAGACCACCTCGCCTGGCGCGGCGTAGTGGTCTTCGCCGTTGAAGAAGACGCACTCCAGGTTGGTGGGCGGGTCGGCCGCCAGACGTTCGGCCAGAGCCAGCACCGTCGCCACGCCCGCGGCGTTATCCAGCGCGCCGGGCGTGCCCGGCTTGGTGTCAAAATGGGCGCTCAGAACCAACTTGTCGCGCGAGGGGTGGGCGCGGCGGCCGATAACGTTGGCGGCGCGGCCGGGCTGGGCCACACTGTGCAGCCTCAGAGTGACCGGGGCACGCTCGGTCATCAGCAGCACTGCGCCGACGTCGCCCCCGACCGTCACCGACGGCAGTGTGAAGTCACCATCTTCGATGATGGGCGCGGGGTCGGCGGACATGGGGCTGACAGCGATGACCGCCCGCGCCCCCTTCCGTTCGAGAAGCTCAAGAATGCGCTGGTGCTCTGGGACGGTGAAGAACGGGTAGTTGCGTGGGAAGAGCGGCTCGGCCGACAACGCGCCGTGCAGTAGGGCGATGCGCCCGCGCAGATCAGCGGCTTCCAGCTCGGCCAGGGTGGCCACGGCGGCCAGCGACGCGGTCACATCGCCCGGCGGCGAGTACGGGTTAGCCATCACCGGCAGCGGGCCGTCGCCGACCCACAGATCAACACTGTCCAGCCGCCAGTCGATGCAGTCGAAGGGCTGCTGCTCGACCTCATAGCCGGCGGCGCGTAGGGCGTCGGTGATGTAAAAATCAGCCGCTCGATTGGCCGGTGAACCAACCGGCCGGCCGCCCGGCCACCGCGCCAGTGCCGCCAGATGACTGCGGATTTGCGCGATGGTCGTTTCGTTGCCGCCCATGTCATCCTCACAACCGTTCGTGGTTTAGCGCTTTAGCGCGGTTCTTTGGGGCGCAGTGTCTCCACTGTCTCTTATACACATCTGACGCTGCCGACGAGCGATCTAGTGTAGATCTCGGTGGTCGCCGTATCATTAAAAAAACAAAAAAATAAAAAAAAAAAAAACATAAGTACAATGCAAGAAAATAACGTAGTACAATATGCACGCGCGCAAAAGAAACAAGACAGCACAGATGGAGAACTCAGTTCGACCATCTAGCAAGACTATACAAGGTACTCAGTAGAGAGTGACCCAAACAAGAGGCACGCCACACAACATAATAACACG
>CALLZA010000256.1 GCA_937858165.1 uncultured Ardenticatenia bacterium | reverse complement strand
TGTCATTCGTTCATGTGTGTATGATAGTTTCTATTATTGTAAAGATCAGTATATGTAATTTAGGTTTTGATATTTCTTTTTTGTCTTTTTTTTTTTTGTGTTTTTGTTTTTTTTAAAGCAGAAGGCGGCATACGAGTTCGAGTAGGGTCTCGTGGGCTCGGAGATGTGTATAAGAGACAGGGGTGGTAGTCGTGGCCGAGGTGGGGCTGTTGGCCAAGGAGGCCAAGCCGCTGGCGGGGGTGGGCTATCGGGCGGTGGCGTTCCAGCCGGTGGATGTTGCGCCGCAGGGGTTTGGGGTGGAGGTGGTGGGGGTGTGGGCGCGATAAGCACCGCCTCGCCTAAAGCTCCATTAGTAGTCGCAAAACAGTTTCAACCCGTTGCATTGTCCGGTTGGATACGCTTCCCAGGGGTCGATCGCCAAGTCTCGCCTTCGAGACTGACCGGAGAGCGTCACACAGGATCAGGCTAGGAGCCGACACACCCCCTTCAGGCGGCTGAATGGGGACGTGAATAGGAATTCGGCGGTCCGTGCGCGTCAGAGGAATTACCAACACGAGGCCGGCCGGGCCGCTATTGAAGTAGTTGGTCGAAACGACAAGTACCGACCGCCGGCCACCTTGTTCGTGCCCTTTGCCGGGGTCAAGATCGGCCCACCATACTTCGCCACGGTTTGGTGATGACATTACTGTAGACCGTCTAAGCCATCGTTGAGCGTGACATCCCATTCCGCTCGTTCTGCCTGAAGCGCCTGCCAGGCCTCGGGATTAGCACGTAAGGCGGCATAGGCCTCGTTGGTCGCCTGCAGCAATCGCTGGCCTTGTAGCAGCTGAACGGCTTCTTCCAATACCGCTTGCATAGAACTGCCATCTTGCTCGGCTAGACTCTGAAGAAGGTCCCGCGTCCGCCGCGATACGCGGATTGTAGTCGTGCTCATCTGCATCGTTGCACTCCCATAGGGCCTTGTCTACGCTGTAGTAGACTTCTTAGTCTACCAATTTGCCAACGAGTGTGTGCATAGGGCAAGAGTGTTTGGCAACCCCTAACTCCACTGAATATCGGCGCCTGAGGCATTCGTCTTAAACACCAACAACTCAAACACCTCCTCCCCCCGATTCGTCAACGCGTGCACATCCCCCGGCTCCATCAGCAGCACGTCGCCGGGCCGCATCTCGTGCCGTTCACCGTTGACGGTGAGTTCGCACACGCCGCGCCGGACGACGTAGACCTCGACCGACGTGGCGTGGCTGTGGGGCGGAATGTGGCTGCCGGGCGGCACGACGACGACTTGCAATAGCGCGCCCGGCTGGCGCAGTTCGTCGGCCGACAGTAGCCGCCGCTTGCGGTAGCCCCGCCCTGCCTGCCAATCATCGCCTTCGCTGTGGATGGTCTTCATAGTAAAAAATGAAGAACCTCACGCAAAGATCGCCAAGGGCGCGAAGAACGCTAAGAAAGAATCTTCTTTGCGTGCTTGGCGCGCTTGGCGATCTTTGCGTGAGGTTCTTACTCCCTATGCCCAGAACATCTCCCCTGCCGGGTCAAGCATCGTCACTTCCTTGAGTAACGCGATACCCTTGGCCAGCCCCTCGTCGGTGGACATGAGCGCGTCTTCGTGCTCGATGGAGATGACGTAGTCGTAGCCGACCAGACGCAGGGTGCTGAGCAGTTCGCGCCACTCGGCCGCGTCGTGGCCGTAGCCGATGCTGCGAAACGTCCACGCCCGCTCCAGGATGCGGTCGTAGGACTTATGGTCGTTGCAGCCGTTGACGCGCACGTTGTGGGCATCGACGAAGCAGTCCTTGCCGTGGACGTGGAAGATGGCCGGGCCGAGGGCGCGAATGGCCGCCGCCGGTTCGACGCCGTTCCACCACAGATGGCTGGGGTCGAAGTTGCAGCCCAGCGCTGGGCCGGTGGCCGCGCGCAGCCGCAGCAGCGTCTCAACGTTGTAGACCAGCATGCCGGGGTGCATCTCGAAGGCGATCTTCACGTTGTGGCCGGCGGCGAAGCGCTCCATCTCGCGCCAGTAGGGGATGGCGACGTCGTTCCACTGGTAGTCGAGCATCCGCAGGAAGTCGGGCGGCCAGGGGCAGGTGACCCAGTTGGGCGACGTGTCGCCCGGCGCGCCGGCGGGCAGGCCGGAGAAGCCGTTGACCACCGGCACGCCGAGGGCCTCGGCCAGCCGGATGGCGTTGCGTAGCTCAGCGTCGGCTGTCTGGGCCACGTCCGGGTCGGGGTGCAGCGGGTTGTTGTGGACGCTGAGGGCACTGAGCAGCAGGCCGCGCGATTCAATGGCGTTCGAAAAGGCGGCCCGCTCACCCTCGTCGGCCAGCAGGTCGGCCGCGCGGCAGTGCTGGCTGCCGGGGTAGCCGCCAACGCCGATCTCGACCGCCGTCACGCCGGCGGCCACGGCCTTGTCGAGCGCTTCTTCGAGGGCGAACTGTTGGAACAGGGCGGTGAAGACACCGATGCGCATGGGGGACTCCTTTGATAGTGGTTAGTGGTTAGTGGGTCAGTCATCGTTTATGTGGCCTGATTTTAGCATAATGGCGGGCGGGGGTGTGTGGGTGGGGCGGGGGGGGGGGGTGCGGGGAGGCGGTAGGGGGCGTTGTTTTTAATTGTCACCCGGCTCTTATTCACACCTTCGAGGCCACGGAGACCTGCTTAGATGCGGTATCAGTTCTTCTCCTGTAAAAAACAAAAAATAGATATACAATATCTGGCACGTCCGCCGAAGACAA
>CALLZA010000255.1 GCA_937858165.1 uncultured Ardenticatenia bacterium | reverse complement strand
TTTTTGTGTTGTTGTGTTGTTTTTTCAAGCAGAAGACGGCATACGGGATCTAGTACGGTCTCGTGGGCTCGGAGATGTGTATAAGAGACAGCCATTAAAGTCGAGGGTTTGTCCGGACGGTAGGAGGTCTGCACTGTTGTCACTGGTCATAGTTTCACCTGAGCTATAGACCGGCTAGAGAGCACCGGGGCGTTGCATCTCGATTTCGAAAACAGTAAAGAAGGCGAGGGCCAAGCTATCATTGGGATAACGTCGGCGCCATTCGCCCAGCCGGTTGCGCAAGGAGAGGACACGCCGATTCATGGCTTCGTTGTCGCTGGGGCGTTCGTGAGCGGCTATGATGGCCGCGCCCAACGCGGCCAGAAAGGTACGGCGGTTGTCGCGGTGGAAGGGGTGGATCAGGTCAGCCTCGAGTGAGCGGCCATAGGGGAGGTCAAGCGTGAAAGCGCGCATGGCCCCCCATAGGCTTTGCCACTCCTGCGCCGAGTGGTAAGGGGCCAGCTCGAGCCACATCTTGTTTGACCGCCGCCCGGCGACGTGCCACTCATCACTATCCAAGTCGTCAAGCGAGCGGGTGGGCACGGTCTGCGGCGCGCCTGCTTCCCATGGGAAGGTGGTTGTCTCCGGCCTAACGTCGGTCGGTTGGAAGGGCACTGTCCAGTACAGCTGGCTGGTTAGGGGATCGGTCACCCGCACGCCGATGAGACCCGCCATAACACCATGACAGAACAAGCGCACCAGGTCGGCGTCGGTCAACGCAACGACGAAATCGGGTGGGAATTGGGACGTACCTTGACCCGCCCCGCCAGACAACCGGGCTTCATATTGGGCTGCTAACCGCTCCTGGTCATAGAGATAGAGGGCCGTGGGTTGGCCATAGGTCTGTTGCGTTGGCTGAGGGAGGCGCACGACCTGGAGAGGAATGTCCTTCTGGATGCGCAGGGCGGTCAGGCGCGTCGGCTCGGCACCGTCGAGCCGCTCGACGCCTTCGACAGACGCCGGGAAGACATAGCCAGCGACGGCATCGAGCGTCACCACATCAGGTCCGATAAGGTAGGGACGCGCGCCTAGCGTCTCCAAATATTGCTCACGTGCTCGACGGGCGTCGTAATCTAGATAGACCGTTTCAGCGCGTTTCAAGAATTGGCGGCTCTCTGGCGTACGCAAGCGATTGAGCATCCACCCCGCGGTCAGGTTTTCGGCCGTTTTTTGAGCCTGGACGCCTGCGATGTCAAGCAGAGCACTGACCAGGCGCTGGCCGTCGTTCGGCCCGAAAGTAGCCGTGTCGGGGGGAAGGGGACTATCAGCGCTAAGCGCCAAGTCGGCCGGCAGACAGATCAACTGCAACTCTGGCGGCTCACTGCGGGTTAGCTTGATCCACCAGTAGAGTCGCTGGGTGATGGCCCGGAAATGGGGGCTGTCAGTCGTCAAAAACTGGTCAATCTCCGGTCGGATGATGTCGCGGTAATACTTTTCAGCCTCGCTTAGGCCATCAAAGCCGCCTAACTGGGGCTCGGCCGTTAGCGGCCGGCGCACGCCACCGCCAACAACAGCCTGCAGCCGATGTTCGGCTTGTTTACGCTCGTTCTGTAGCAACTGGCGTAGGGAGACGCGAGGTGGGATGGCAGTCGTTCTCAAAGCGGCCTGTCCGCTGCTCAGCGGTGGCAGGACGGCCGTTGAGGGCGACCCATCACCAACCAGGGGCGGTAGGGCCGCTGATCGCGGCGCGTTGCCGACAAGCGGCGGCAAGTCAGAACGGGGTGGGGCCGCCGCAGGAACACCCCAACTGGTGAGTGGCGGCAGGTTAGAGAGGCCAGACAAAGCGGGGTTGGCGGGCGCGCTCAACGCTGTACCTGGGCGATCGAGTCCTAGGGCGACTCGCCAAGCATCGAGCTGGCCACGCAACGCGCGAATCTGTGATTGCCACTGATCCAGAATGAAAGCCAGGGCACGCAGTTCATCGGAGGCGTGGGCATTATTGGCGGCGTTGCACCAGTTGATCCAGTTGGCCAGGTAGCGCTGCACGTGGTTTAGCCCGGCTTCAGCGCGCTCGAAGGTGTCGGGCCCGCCATCGTTGAACAGCGCCGCCAGGGCGTGACCCACCTGAGCCGGCAATAGGGGCACATAGGATACAGGGTCAGTAGCAACGGGCGGCGGCGACTGGAACGATTCCGGGCCGGTCGTCTCTAATAGCCCACTGGTCAGACGATGAGCCAGGCCATCCTGACGCAGCCAGGCACGGGCCAGTGCCGGGCCGTCGCCGTCATAGCTAACAGCCGGAGTGCGACGCGCCAGCAACCCTTCTGGGGTATGGGCCCGCTCGCCAAAGACGGCCGCCTGAGCCAGCCGTGCGGCGATGTAGGCTTGTAATTCGGTAACCGGGACGAAGAGAGTGGCCACGCCGGCGGTGTGCAGATATGGCGCGTGGGTCAACTGCCGCGCACCGCCGGTAGTGGCCAGGTCGTTCTGAAGATGCGCCCACAGATCGCGACCGGAAGGATGGAGCAACAAATAGGTCAACTCGGCCAGCGCCTGGCCGACTGTCAGGTCAAACGGCAGCGGGTCTGCGCCGGATGCGGTGGGCGCGCGCAGGCCGCCTGCGTTCTGGAGGAGAAAGAAGTAGTCAATCAGGGCGTTGATAGAAGCGTTGTCGGGCTGCGAGGCCTGGTGGGGCATGACGTGGGGGCCGAGGAAGGTCAGCCGGCCCAACTCGCGCAGGGCGGCCTCCTGTTCGGCCGGCGACAGCTCTGGGGCGTAGGAGTCGATGCTCAACAGCGCAACACGCCGCGAGATGCCACGTCCACCGCTGCTGGTCAGCAACAGAAGCATCAGGTTACCCAACAAGCCGATCTCTGGCTCGCCCAGGCTACCGACGACGATGACCCGAGTCTCCAAGTCGTCGGTAGCCGCCGAGCGCAAATCCCTTTGCACGTTGTTGAAGTAGAGGGCAATCGGATCGTAGTAGGCGGGATGGAGGAATCGATCAAGCAAGGGGGCGCGGGCCGAGCCAGTGGCCGGGGTGCGGGTATCGGTCGGGCCAAGCCGGCCTAGGTCAAACTGGCGGATAGGTACGCCGACAAGCGATTGCGTGGGCACAGGCCGGGTGGTCAGCAGGACTAATTTGACCTTGCGTTGGAGGCCGGCTGGGTCGAGCGCCAGCTCGTTACTCAGCGCACGCAGGACTTGCTCGCCGCTAGGCCCTAGACCGATGACCAGCGCGGCGTCGTACTTAACCGCAGAGGTCAGTCCTTCGGCGGCGCGCAACAGAGCCGGCACGTCAGTGCTGCCGCCGGCGCCGCTGCCCTGGATGGCAGGTGGGCCGCTCCAGGGGTCGAACAACGAGGGGCCACGCCCGCCGCTTTCACCCCGCCGCCACCGTTCGAAGAAACCCATGAGCTTGTGGCTCCCTGGGGCACGGGAAGGGGGCTCGTCGCCATGCGGTATCCCCCTCCCTGTGACCCGATTGCTAGTTGCGCAGCGACTCAACCGCCCGGGTGAGAACCACCTCGCTAAGGTCAGCCAGGTCGTATAGTTCCTGGCCCACCAGCGGCCGGCGGTTCTCGTCTGGCTCGCGGTCCTGCAACAACTTGGCCTCGTCGCGCATTTGTTTGACGATGCCCTTGTTGATCTCGTCGCGATATTTTCTGGACGCGGCGGCCGGGGTCAACTCGCGCTGGGCGGCCAGGATGGCCTCGCGCAGCTTACCCCAGTCAACGCGGATGCCGCTGCCATGGCCAGCGCGCTGGTCATAGCCGACTAGAACGAAGTTGTGGATGATCTGGAAGAAGTCGTCACGCTCTCGTCCCTCCAGGCGCTCAGACGGGACGGTGATGTGCAGCACATCCCTGGAGCCGGGCAGCCGGTAGCCCCAGAACGGCTGGCCGCGCTCCAACTCGCGACTGATGAAGCCCAAAGCCTTGGCCCGGAAGAACATCTCGAAGCGCTCGCGATCTTCCAACAGGGCGACCACTTCAGGGTGAAGGGTCTTATATTCGCGCTGCAACATGCGCGGCATCTCGGCCTCATAGTAGCAGGCATTGATTTCAGCCGGGAAGATGTGCAGTTCTGCCGCCGGGACGCCCCGCGTGGTGTCCGTTACCTGGCTGATGTAAGCTTTGCGGCAGGCATACCACATGGCAAAATCGGTGCTGGGCACCAGGTCGTCAGAGCGGACAATCGTCATCTTGTGCTTGTCCTCTGAATCGACCATCGTCAGCGACGATCCCTTCATCGGCTTCTTGGCGTGCATCTGGCGATCGAAGTCGGTGAAGTACTCGGTCGTCATGTCGTCGACGTTGCTGTGGACCCGAACGTAGCAAGCGGTCACCTGGGGACCAAAGGGCGTGGAAGAGTCAAGATAGAGCGGTTCAGCCTTATCATGAACCGCATTGGCCAAATCTGTGCCAGTGTTGTAGGCTTTGGCGATCTCACGTGCCAGAGGCCGTTCTTGTTGCAGATTGTAGAACGGTTGTTCCGTCATACGCAGGATCGTGCTAAGGTTCTGCTGTTCCGGCCGGACGCCGTCGCGCTTGAAGGGTGCATAGCGCGCTGGCTGGTCGGGGTTGTCGGTGGGGTTCATAACGCCACATGCGACAACCAGGCGGTCGTCGCGTGGTTCGGCGGCCCAGACAATGCGGGCCAGCGCACCGTTGACGAACTCCTGCCGGGCTTGATACTCGTGCTCGCCGATCAGTTCGCTAACACGGCCCAGGCGCTTGTCCGCTTCATGATTGACGAGAACGTTGTTAAGCGACGATACCGCAGCACCATATAGGCTGTCTCTTATACACATCTCCGAGCCCACGAGACCGTACTAGATCTCGTATGCCGTCTTCTGCTTGAAAAAAAAAAAAAGAGAAAAACAAATAAAAAAAAAAAAAAAATATACAAAAAAAAAAAAAACTACACGTATATATCACCGATAATAAAGTCATATCAGATACAGAATCCGGACTGAGCTGATGTAACTACGACAAACTCACGCCGAGTCGCATGCACAAAAACACGAATACAAGAACACGCAATGATCGCAAACA
>CALLZA010000254.1 GCA_937858165.1 uncultured Ardenticatenia bacterium | reverse complement strand
TTGTGTTGTTCGTGGTTTGTGTTATATTGTGCGATGTTCTTGTGGTCCTGGTGATTTTTTTTTTTCAAGCAGAAGACGGCATACGAGATCTAGTACGGTCTCGTGGGCTCGGAGATGTGTATAAGAGACAGCGCGTCGGCGACCGGCTTTCCCGGCGCGATAACTTGCAGGACAAAGTGCTCGGCTTCTTGGTCGGCGGCACAAACGGTTGGCTCATCGTCGGCTCCATCTGGGCCTTCATCGAGTTCAAGGTCGTCTCGGCCAGCAACTGGGTTCGGCTGACGCCCGACGTGCCCTACCCATTCGATGTCGCCAAGGTCATCCGTCCCGCTCCGGAGCTGGCGCCCATCATCGACAACCTGCCCATCCCGATCCTGACGTCGTCGCCCTACATTCTGCCGTTGTTGCTGGTTGTGGTGTTCCTGTTTGTGCTGGTCGTTCTCCTGTAGTAACGAGTGGCGCGCGACAACTGACTACTGACACAATGAGCAAGATCGATCTGAAACCCGGAATGAGTATCCACATCGTCGGCATCGGCGGAGCCGGCATGTCGGCCATTGCCCGCGTGCTGCTCGGCCGCGGCTTCCGGGTAAGCGGCTCCGACATGCAAGCCAACGCCCAGACAGCGTCGCTGGCCGCCGAGGGCGCGCGCGTCTTCGTCGGCCACGACGCGGCCCACGTAGCCGGCGCCGAGCTGCTGGTCATCTCCTCGGCCGTGCCCGAAGCGAACCCCGAGTGGGCCGCCGCTCGCGCCAACGGCCTACCCGTGCTGAAGCGCGCCGACCTGCTCGGCCAACTCATGCGCGGCACCATCGGCATCGCCATCGCCGGAACCCACGGCAAGACGACGACCACCGGCATGCTCGCCCACATCCTGCTGGAAGCCGGTCTCGACCCGACCGTCATTCTGGGCGGCACGCTGCCGGAGCTGGACGGCAACTCGCCCGCGCCCAACGGCCGCTACGGCGCCGGCCCCCACTTCGTCATCGAGGCTGACGAGTACGACTACATGTTCCTGGGGTTGCGGCCGGAGATCGCCGTCATCACCAACGTCGAACACGACCACCCCGACCTCTTTCCCACGGCCGAGGTCTATCGCGCCGCCTTCCGCCGCTTCGCCGATCTGCTACCCGACAGCGGCCGCCTCATTATCTGCGCCGACGACCCCGGCGCGGTGGCCCTGCTCGATGAGTTAATCGCCGCCGGCGTCGACGTGACTACCTACGGCCTGGGCGACCTGCCGCGCGCGGAGACGCCCAACGTGCGCGCCCTCGACCTGCGGCCCAACCAGATTGGCGGCACCGACTTCATCGTCGAACGCGACGGCCGGACGATCGGCCTGGCTCGCCTGCGCCTGCCCGGCGTCCACAACGTGCGCAACGCGCTGGCGGCCATCATCGTCAGCCTCGATCTGAAACTCGACTTCGCCCGCATCTGCCGGGCGCTGGCGGGCTTTGGCGGCGTCCAGCGGCGCTTCCAGCTCGTCGGCCAAATCGGCAACGTGACGGTCATCGACGACTACGCCCACCACCCGACGGAGATACGGGCCACGCTGGCCGCCGCTCGCCAGCGTTACCCCGGCCGCCGGCTGTGGGCGGTCTGGCAGCCGCACACCTTCAGCCGCACGCGCCTGCTGGCCGACGAGTTCGCCAGCAGCTTCGGCGCCGCCGATCGGGTGATCGCCCTGGACATCTACCGCAGCCGCGAAGTGGAAACCGCGGGCGGCGCCGACCGGCCCATCACCACCGCCGACGTCATCGGTCGCATGTCACACCCGTCGGTCATCCACATTCCCGACCGGCGCGCGGCGGCCGACTACTTGCTGGAGCGGGTCAACCCCGGCGACGTGGTGCTGACATTGGGCGCAGGCGACGGCGACATGGTCGGTCGCTGGCTTTTAGAGGCGTTAGAGCGGCAACGGGGCGTTGCGAATGGCTATTAAACCCGTAAAGAAGGGCGAGAAACCTGGGCCTATGAGACTCATGACCACGCTGCATACGGTAGAGAGACTGCGCGAGATATTCGGCGACCGCCTGGCCATCAGCGAGCCACTGTCGCGCCACACCACCGCCCGCGTCGGCGGCCCGGCCGAGTTGTTTCTGACGGCGGCCTCGGCCGAAGAGTTGCGGCTGGCGGTCGAGGGGGCCTATGCCTGTCTCTTATACCCATCTCCCAGCCCACGAGACCGTAATAGATCTCGTATGCCGTCTTTTGCTTGAAAAAAAAAAAACTAGAGTCTACATCGCGGCCGCACGTCAGCATCTACCTATGCTATTACGCGACGCATACAGATCACAGA
>CALLZA010000253.1 GCA_937858165.1 uncultured Ardenticatenia bacterium | reverse complement strand
TCTGGAATAAGCATCAACTACGTTTGTATATATAGGTCGTGTGTCACAGCGTAGTTTGTAAGTACTCGTCTGTATTGCTCATACGATTTAATCGTGCCTAGTATATTATGTGATAGTATGGTTAATGTCTTATTTTTTTTTTTTTTTCAAGCAGAAGACGGCATACGAGATCGAGTCCGGTCTCGTGGGCTCGGAGATGTGTATAAGAGACAGGCCCGGCCCAAGGCCCGCGCCGCGCGCCCGGCAGAACCGACCGAAGAGACCCCCGCCGGCGAGCCGACCATCACCGGCAGCATCAAGGCGATGGCCGACAGCTTCACCTACATCGCTGACTTGAAGCCGCTACACGTCCGGCGCGGCTTCATCAACCTGACCCCAGCCCACTGGCCCTTCTTTGCCAGCAGCAGCCGCTCCGAGACGCGCGACGTGACCGTCGTCTTCGGCGGGCGGCAAGACCGCCACAGCAGCGTCTGGCGCTTGCAGCCCGACGACCAGGCGCGGATTGTGCTGGGCCAACAAGTCCATGAGTGGCTGGAAGAGACGTTCGCCAACAGCGAGGCGATCCGCATCGTCGCCCGCCGGCTCGACAACGACGAGATCCGCATCACGCTCGAGGCCGCCTAAAGCGCCACACACCCCGGATTAACGCTATGGCTCGGACAAAGATCGTCGCCACCATCGGGCCGGGGTCGGCCCACAGCGAAACCATTCGTCGCATGCTGGCCGCGGGCATGACGGTTGCCCGGGTTAACTTCTCCCACGGCGACCACGCCACACACACCAAGACGGTAGAGATGTTGCGCGAAGTGGCGCGCGATGAAGGCAAGTCGCTGGCCATCCTGGGCGACTTGCAGGGGCCGAAGATACGCCTGGGCACGGTCAAGGCCGGCGGCATGATGCTCTCCCCCGGCGACGAGTTGACCCTGACGCCCTACCCCGGCCAGCCGGCCATGATCCACCTGCCCCACCCCGACCTGATCGCCGCCGTACAGCCGGGCAGCCGCCTGGTCATCGGCGACGGCGAGGTCGAGTTCACCGTGGCCGAGAAGCGCGGCGACACGCTGCGCGTCATCGTCACCGTCGCCGGGCTGCTCGAATCGCGCAAGGGCGTCAACGCGCCGGGCACCGATTTGCCCATCTCCTGTCTGTCGGACAAGGACCGCGAAGACCTGGAACTGATCTGCGACCTGGACTTCGACTACGTTGCCCTGTCGTTCGTGCGCACGGCCTACGACGTGGAGGAACTGCGCTCGCTGATGGAACGCCGGCCGCGCCAGATTCCCATCATCGCCAAGATCGAGAAGAGCGAGGCGATCGAGAATCTGATGGCCATTCGCGACGCGGCCGACGGCCTGATGGTCGCTCGCGGCGATCTGGGCATCGAAATGCCGCCGCAGGAGTTGCCGCTGCTGCAAAAGCGCATCATCGCCGCCTGCAACGACGTCGGCAAGCCGGTCATCACCGCTACGCAGATGCTGCAATCGATGGTCGAGCACCCGCGGCCGACGCGGGCCGAGGCCAGCGACGTGGCCAACGCCATCCTCGACGGCACCGACGCCGTCATGCTCTCCGGCGAGACGGCCACCGGCAAGTACCCGGTCGAGGCCGTGCTGATGATGAAGCAGATCGCCGAGATCATGGAGCGCGCCTTCCCCTATGACCAGTGGCGGCGCAGCCACCTGGTGCCCCACGTCGAGGGCAACATCACCGAGGCCATCAGCGACGCCAGTTGCGCCATCGCCGAAGAGATCGGCGCGGCGGCCATCGTCAGCACCACGCTCAGCGGCTGGACGGCGCAGCAAGTGGCCCGCTTCCGGCCGCGCAGCCCCATCCTGGCCGTCTCCCCCTCGGCCCACACCCAGCGCCGGCTGGCCCTCGTCTGGGGCGTCGAGACGCTGCTCGTGCCCGACTTCCAGGATACCGACGCCATGCTCGACCAGACCATCCAGGCCGTGCGCCGCAGCGGGCTGGAGCCGGGCCGCCGCGTCGTCATCACCGGCGGCGTCCCCTTCGGCAAATCGGGCCAGACCAACCTGATCAAAATTCACACCGTATAGACAATTAGGAATTAGGAATGAAGAATTGCCCGGCCATGCTCTCTTCATTCTTAATTCCTAATTCCTAATTCCTAATTGATATGTCCTGGCTTACGGCTGACCGTCCGCTCATCATCGGCCATCGCGGCGCGGCGGCCGACGCGCCGGAAAACACCCTGGCCGCCTTCACGCTGGCCCTGGCGCAAGGGGCCGACGGCGTCGAACTGGACGTGCAACTGTGCGCCGACGGCGTGCCGATCATCATCCACGACACCACCGTTGACCGCACCTGCGACGGCACGGGCCGCGTCGCCGACCTCTCCCTGGCCGAGTTGCGGCTGCTGACCATCGACAACGACCACCCCATCCCTACCCTCGACGACTTGTTCGCCACCTTCGGCCGCCGCACGCTCTACAACGTCGAGCTAAAGGCGCTGGGGCGGGGCGGTGACGCCCTGGCCGCGGCCGTGGCCCGCGCCATCGCCGCCCACGGTGTGGCCGAACAGGTGCTCATTTCTTCGTTCAGCCCCTTCACCCTGCGCGCCGCGCGACGCCACCTGCCGCCCGGCGTGCCTCTGGCCCTGCTGCGCGAGCGGCGGGCCACCCGCGCCGCCCACGCCCTGCTGCGCGCCGCGGCCGACCACCCTCACCACCCCCTCATCGACGAGGCGCTCATGGCCTGGGCGCGATGGCGCGGCCTGCGCGTCAACGCCTGGACGGTGGACGACCCGGCCGAGGCGCGCCGCCTGCTGCAACTGGGCGTGCACGGGATCATCACCAACCGGCCGGGGGAGATAAGAGTAGAAACCACAGATTTCACAGATTATCAGAAATAACCTGTGAAATCTGTGTCATCTGTGGTTTCATCCCTGAATCATGCGCGTTAAAGTCATCCTCAATCCCTATGCCAACCGCTGGCGAGCCGGAGCGCAGGCGGAAGCCACGGCCGACGCCTTCCGCGCCGCCGGCGTCCAATGCGACCTAGTGACGACCGACGGCCCGCGCCACGGCGACGCGCTGGCCGAGGCCGCGGCCCGCGACGGCTATGACGCCGTGGTGGCCGCCGGCGGCGACGGCACGATCAACGAGGGCCTCCACGGGCCGCCGCCCGCCGCCGGCGGAGGGGCGCGCGGGGCGCTCGGCATCGGCCCCCGGGGGCCGCGGACAGGATTTCACCCGGTGGGCGGGGCGGCCGCGCCCGCCCCCCAAGCCTGGGCCGGTGCGCCCCGCGGG
>CALLZA010000252.1 GCA_937858165.1 uncultured Ardenticatenia bacterium | reverse complement strand
ACGACAGTGTGAGTTACGTAAGTAAACGTGTATACGAGGGTTTCTAATGTTGTTCGTTAAACATGCTTTCGTGTCTCAGTGTCAAGCAAGGTCCAGTCATGTGCTGTCTCATGAGGTATTTTGTGTTTTTTTTTTCAAGCAGAAGACGGCATACGAGATCTAGTACGGTCTCGTGGGCTCGGAGATGTGTATAAGAAACAGCGGCGACCTTCTCCAACAACCCACCGCCGGTCGTCGATCCGATTGAAGACAAGACGGTCGGCCTGAACGAGTTGATCACCTTCACCGTGCGCGCCACTGACCCGCGCGGCGAGGCGGTGACGCTCACCGCCTCCGGTCTGCCGCTCGGCGCGACGTTCAAGAACAACGGTGACGGCACGGGCACGTTCACCTGGCGGCCCAGCGTCTCCCAGGGGGGTGAACACACCATCACCTTTATCGCTTCCGACGGCAGCGGCCAGGGCAGCCAGACGGTGGTCATCACTGTCGAAGGGCAGGCAGTCGTTTTGCCATTGATCATTCGCTAGGTAAGATAGAGTTCCAACGAGTGGGGATCGCCGCCCGGCAACGGCGGCGATCCCCACCCGAGAAGGGCAGCCCGCCAACTCGGTACAATCGGACAAGGAGTATACATCGCATGAAAGTAGGCATTCTGGCCGGCGGACACGGTACACGCCTGGCTGAAGAGACGGAGATCAAGCCCAAGCCGATGGTCGAGATCGGCGGCCGCCCCATCTTGTGGCACATCATGATGCACTACTCGTGCTTCGGCCACAACGAGTTCGTCATCGCTCTGGGCTACAAGGGCGAGGTCATCAAGCGCTACATGGTCGATTACTGCTCGCTCCACAGCAATCTGACCGTCAACCTGAAGGCCGGCCGCGTCGATCTGCACGACACCGATGGCATCCAGGACTGGACCATCAACCTCATCGACACCGGCCTGAATACCATGACGGGTGGGCGCATCAAGCGCCTGCAACCCTACATGGGCAACGAGACGTTCATGCTGACCTGGGGCGACGGCGTCTCTACGGTCGACCTCGATCGCCTGCTGGCCTTCCACCGCGCCCACGGCCGCCTGATCACCATGACCGCTGTGCGCCCGCCGGCTCGCTACGGCCACATGGAGTTCGACGGCGACCGCATCCGCGAGTTCACCGAAAAGCCACAGACGGCCGAAGGCTGGATCAACGGCGCGTTCTTCGTCGCTGAGCCACAGGTCTTCGACTACATCGATGGCGACGACACGCAGTTCGAGAAAGAGCCGCTGGAGCGGCTGGCCGCCGATGGCGAGTTGATGGCCTATAAACACGACGGCTTCTGGCAATGTATGGATACCCTGCGCGACAAGTACGTGCTGGAAAAACTCTGGGAAAGCGGGCAAGCCCCGTGGAAGTCTTGGTAGGAGGATAGAGACAACATGCGCGTTCTAGTAACGGGCCACAACGGTTATGTGGGTACGGTTTTGGTGCCCATGCTTCTGAAAGCGGGCCACGAGGTCGTCGGCCTGGATAGCAACCTGTATCAGGCGGCTACGTTCGGCGAGGAAGACCCTGCCGCCGCCATCCCGTCCATCCAGCGCGACGTACGCGACGTGACCTATGAGGACCTCGAAGGCTTCCAGGCCATCCTGCATCTGGCTGGCCTGTCCAACGACCCGCTGGGCGACCTCAACCCGGAGTTGACCTACGACATCAACCACCGCGCCTCCGTTCGCATGGCCCAGATGGCCAAGGAACTGGGCACGGAGCGCTACATCTTCTCCTCGTCGTGCAGCAACTACGGCGCGGGCGTTGACGACTGGCTGACCGAAGAGTCGGCCTTTAACCCCGTGACCCCCTACGGCAAGTCGAAGGTCATGGTCGAGCAAGACGTCGCCAAGCTGGCCAGCGACACCTTCAGCCCGACATTCCTGCGTAGCGCCACGGCCTACGGCGTCTCGCCCCGCCTGCGCTTCGACCTGGTGATAAACAACCTGACCGCCTGGGCCTACACCACCGGCCTGGTCTACCTGAAGAGCGACGGCACGCCGTGGCGGCCGGTCGTCCACATCGAGGACATGGCCCTGGCGTTCGTGGCCGCCCTCCACGCGCCGCGCGAGCTGATCCACAACGAGGCGTTCAACGTCGGCCGCCCCGAAGAAAACTACCGCATCCGCGAGCTGGCCGAGATCGTCGCCGAGACGGTTCCCGGCAGCCGTGTCGAGTTCGCCGAAGGGGCCAGCCCCGACAAGCGCAACTACCGCGTCGACAGCAGCAAGATCGCCCGCGTCCTGCCGGAGTACAAGCCAAAGTGGACGGCGCGCGCCGGAGCCAAAGACCTCTACGAGGCCTATCAGCGCGTTGGCCTGAAGCTCGACGAGTTCGAGGGGCCGCGCTACCGCCGCATCGACCACATCAAGATGCTCATGGCCAGCGGCCGGCTCGACAACGCTCTGCGCTGGCAAGAGGCCGTCCCCGCCTGATGCTGCCCAGACCTCTGAGGTCTTCTTAGACCTCAGAGGTCTCACCAAGAACCCACCATGTCAATCTACACGACCGAAACCGGCGACCGCATTACCGGCTCGCCCAACCTGGAAACCATCATCGCCTTTGGCGAAACGCCGCTGGCCGACCGTTTGCTGCGCGCCGACCAGCTCGACGAGCCGGACCTGATAGCGCCGTTGACCCTGGCCTTCTGCCCAGACTCGTCGCTGGCCCAGATCCGCGAGACGGTCAACCCGGAGATTCTGTTCTACGCCGAGTACCCCTACTTCTCGTCGGTCTCCCAATCGCTGCTCAAACACTTCCGCGAGAGCGCCGAGTACATCATCAACACCCGCCCGCTTGGCCCCGATAGCCTGGTCATGGAAGCCGCCAGCAACGACGGCTACCTGTTGAAGAACTTCGCCGACCGGGGTATCCCCGTGCTGGGCATCGACCCGTCGGTCGCCCCGGCCACGGCCGCCCGCGAGGCGGGCATCCCGACGATGATCACCTTCTTCACCCGCGACCTGGCGGCGCAGTTGGTAGACGAGGGCAAGGCGGCCGACGTCTTCCTGGCCAACAACGTCCTGGCCCTGTCTCTTATACACATCTCCGAGCCCACGAGACCGTACTAGATATCGTATGCCGTCTTCTGCTTGAAAAAAAAAAAACAGAGACAAGAGCAACTACGACCTAACTACATAAAGAAACACACACAACAGCATACTATAGAACAGCACAGAAAAGCGACATACCAGTAGTGACACAACGTACAAGCAAACAATCTCGTGATGATCAAACGA
>CALLZA010000251.1 GCA_937858165.1 uncultured Ardenticatenia bacterium | reverse complement strand
CGGTAGGATGTTTTTAGGAGACAGTTTTGGGGGTTGGGGATTGGGGATTAGGTGCGGGGGGATGAATCCCCCCGCGGGTAAGCGAAACCGGCTGAAGCCCGGTTGCCGTACCTATCGGCAACCGGCTTATGAATTTTAGCAAAATAATACGGTAAAAGCCGGTTAATGGGATAAACTAGAGTCCGGAGGTAACGCGATGGCTGCACGACGGACACTAGAGCTAAGCGAAGAACAGCGAGCCGAGTTACAACGGGCGCGCGACCGACATCCCAAGCCCCATGTGCGCGAGAAGGCGGCGGCCTTGTTGAAGGTCGCCGACGGACAATCGCCGCATGCGGTGGCCAAACAGGGACTTCTGAAGGCGCGCGACCCGGACACGGTCTACCGCTGGCTGAATCGCTATCTGGCCGGGGGGATTGACGGTTGGCTGGTGAAGGTGGGGCGAGGCCGTAAGGCGGCTTTTTTCCCCCCAGTACAAGAGTGATGAAGAGGCCCACCAGGCCCTTGTGAACACAGTGCGTCGCGACCCGCACCTGTTCGGCCATGCCCGCCATCGTTGGACACTGGCCATGATCGCCGAGGTGTTCGACTGGCTGCAAGGACGTGCGGCGGGTGTGGTCTGGGGGGTACTGAACCGCTTGGGCATTCATTACAAACGAGCACGCGATTATCTTCACAGTCCCGACCCCCACTATCAGGCCAAACGAGCCTTGATTGCCGAGCATCGGGCACGAGCCGAGCGCGAGCCGGCGCGTTTCCCCTTGCTCTACCTGGATGAGCTCTCTTACTATCGCCAGCCGGAACTCGCCTGGGCGTATGAAGCCGCCGGCCACAGCCAGCCGTTGGCGCGGCGCAGCTATGCGTCCAATACCTGCTTTCGCCTTGTCGCCGCCCTAGATGCCCTCACCGGGCAAGTCATTTACACCCAGCGCAGCCACATCACCACCGCTTGCTTGTCCGATTTCTTCGGCCAAATCCGGGCCGCCTACCCCCAGGCCGAGACGATTGCCATTGTGCTGGACAACTGGCCGGTGCACTTTCACCCCGACGTGCTCTGTCGCCTCCGGCCGCAGCATTTTCCCTGGCCGCCACATCTCCCCGCCAATTGGCCCACCGAACCGCAACGGAAAGCCATTCGAGATACGCTGCCGATTCAATTGCTTTGTCTGCCAACTTACGCTTCCTGGCTGAACCCCATCGAGAAGCTCTGGCGTTGGCTGAAGCAGGATGTCATTCGCCTCCACCGTTGCGCCGATGATTGGCCCAGACTCAAATCCCTCGTCGCCGCCTTCCTCGACCGTTTTCTCACCGGCTCGTTGGACCTACTCCGCTATGTTGGCTTATTGCCGTATTAATTTGTTAAACTTCATGAACCCGCCGGTAGCTATGGCAATACCCACCGAATATCCTCCGCCGCCGGCGGCTGGCCCAGGTAGTAGACGTCCACCGTGCCGCGCCACGACTTCAGCGCCCCTTCGTCGTACCCCAGGTCAATGAACCGCCCCTTGATGCCGCCGCCTGTGTCGCCGGCAAAGGCCACGCCGTAGCCGGGCACGAAGACGTAGCTGCGGAAGGGCACGACGGTCGGGTCAACGGCCACCACGCCGAAGCCCGCCTGCATCCCGCTGGCGGTGATGCCGTAGCCGGGGTCGCCCGGCGCCTTGCCCGATGTAGCCGCGGTGTAGGACGTGACGCGCATCGTCACCTTGCGCCAGTACTCGGCCGGCCCCTCCGGCGTGTCGATCGTGCGCATGACGATCTGCGTCCCGTAGCGAATGACGTGGTTCTGCGGCGCGACGGTGACCACCTCGCCGTCGGGCGCGCGCGACACCTCGACGCCGTTCTCCAACCGCACGCGCGTTCGCCGCTGGAGCACACCGGGGCGGCCGGCCGAGGCCTCCAGGATGGTGTCGATCTCCATGTCGGCCGCCGGCTCATAGACCGTCTCGAAGCCGATGGGCACGTCCTCGGTATCGATGCGCTCGGTAACGCGCACGACCTCGATGACGTCGCCGGGCGCGACGGTGGCGTCCAGTGCCGGGCGGGTGTAGTCCAGCGGCCCCAGGGCGAGGCCGTTGTCGGCCAGCACTTGCCCAACGGCCGTTGCCCCGCTATAGGCCTCCACCGTCTGGCCGTCGGCGGTGATGCGATAGGGCGCGGCGCGACTGATGAAGATTGTCAGGTCGGGCAACAGGGCCGTCTCGCGTGACGGGCTGACGTTGTCCAGCGCGGCCAGGGTCACGCCCGCCTCAACCAGCGCCTCGCCGACGGTCAGGGCCGTGGTGCGCAGGGCGCGGCGGCTGGCCCCGTCCTCGATGATGACCGTTTTGTAGGGATCGACGGCCAGATGTTGCGGCAAGGGCTGGGTTTCCGGCGCGGTGACGGGTTGCCCGTCGGCCAGCAGGCGCGCCCCGGGCGGCAGGCTCAGGCCAATTTCGCGCAGGAAGCCGGCGAGGGTCGTTTGCTGGGTGCGATACATCTGGGCGCTGTCGAGGGTCAAGACAGTGACTTCGGCGGCGCGGTCGATGGCGATGGGCGTGGCTGGGTGGGCCGGCGCGCCGAGCGCGGGCGAGACGCTGTCGGCTTCGCCCAGCGTCATGCCGCCCGCGGCCATGACCTCCGCCACTGTGCCATACTGGCCGTCAACCAGGATTGAGGTCTGGCCATCGAGAATGGTGTAGGGCACAGCCGGGGTCGAGCCCCCTTCCAGCGCGCGGCAACCACTCGCCGCCAGCAGCGCCAACACCAGGGCTACAATTGTCTTACAAAGGGGTGATCTGTCCGGGGATGCTGTCAACTGCTAACTGACAACTCTTCACTAACCACTAGTCACTAACAACTAATCACTATTAACAGAATGTGCCCATGAGGCCGATGACCGACCAGGTTATCCTGGGCACCCGGAAGATACGTCTTAGTGCTGCTTCCTTCCGGACCTGACACGGTTCAACGGCTTCCGCCGCCAGGGACCCAGTGGTCACCGGCTTCATGGGCACATTCATGTTAACGGGCTAATGATAGCCTATTATCGGGGAGAAACCACAGATTTCACGGATTACACAGATTAGTTCCAGGCCCCAAGCATCTCCGGGCCGCGGTCTAGCTCCCAGGGGTAGATGATGTAGGCGTCGCTGACGGCCGCGTAGTAGGTCGGCGCGTAGCCGGGGTAGAGCGAGTAGGACGGCTTGTAGTGCAGCACGCAGATCTCGGGGGTGCCCCCGGCGGCGTCGATGCGGTTGGCGACGGTCACGCTGTTACGTCCCTTCGTCCAGACATCATCGACCACCAGCACGCGCCGCCCGCGCAGCACGTCGTCGTCGGGGAACTGGATGAACTCCGGGATGGCATACTTCACCATCTCCGGCTGCATGCCGGGGAAGTCGGATGGAAAGCGCACCGACGCCGTCAGAATGTAAGTAATGTCCAGAGCCTCGGCCAACATGCCGCCGGGCACAATGCCGCCACGGGTGATCATCAGTAGAGAGTCAAATCGCCCGCGGATCTGGGGCACAAGGTAGTCGATGAGCTTATCGACGTCTGACCAGGTAAGCACTTCGCGCCGCATTGTCCACTCCTCGTCGTTGCTAATTCGCGATCCTACCCCCTTGCGGGGGGCGTGTCAATTTCAGAAGATGGAACCACAGATTTCACAGATTCAAGAGAGTTGAATCTGTGAAATCTGTGGTTTCTCTATTTCTTCCGCTCCGGGAAGCGGGTCAGGACGGTGGCCGCGTCGGGCATGGGCAGACGGCCGCCCAGGTCAGCCCGCTCCACGCCCTTGATCGGCCGCGTTCCGCCGCCAAGCTGGTAGACGTAGAGTGCCGTGCCCGGCTCGGTCATCCCTTCCGGCAGGATGGCCTGCCCCAGTAGATACCCCTCGCTGTCGATGGCGCAACTGGTGACGTGGCCGACGACCTTGCCGCGCCGGTCCAGCACCGGGTCGCCCGACTCCGGGCGGCGCACGCCCTTTTCGTTCATGCGGAAGCGCACCAGACCGCGGTCGCGCGTCGCCTCGTGGCGCACGAAGGCGTCGCGGCCGATGAAGAACGGCTTATACGGCTTGACGAAGCTGCCGAAGCCGGCGTCGGCCGGGTTGAGGCCCAGCGCCCCGGCCATCTCGTGGCCATAGAGCGGCAAGCCCGCCTCTGTCCGCGTGCTGTCGCGCGCGGCCAGGCCGCACGGCTTCACGCCCAGGCTCTCGCCCGCGGCCAGCAGCGCGTTCCACAGATCGACGGCCCGGTCGGGATGAATGAACAGTTCGTAGGCCACACGCTCGCCGGTGTAGCCGGTGCGCGAGATGATGAGGTCGAAGCCGCCCGGGGTGGCGCGCATCACGCCCGCCCAGGGCAGCGCCTTCAGCCGCTTGGCGAAGGCCGCGTCGCCGCCGCCCAGAGCGATGAGCGCGTCGGCCGAGCGCGGCCCTTGCAGGGCGATGTCCACCCGGCAGTCGGCCCCGTGGCGCGGGTCGCGCAGATCGCGCAACTCGCACGGGTGCTGGACGCGTGCCCACGGGCGCTTCTCGTCGATGAGCACCCGCCCCTCGTTGACCGCATTCAGCCAGGCCCAATCCTTGTCGTTGTTGCTGGCGTTGACGACGACCAGGTACGTCTCCGGCTCGACGCGGTAGACCATCAGGTCATCGACGACGGAGCCATCGGGCAGCAGGAAGTGGCTGTACTGCGACTCGCCCACGGCCAGCGCGGCTACGTCGTTGCCCGTCACCAGGTTGAGGAAGGCCAGCGCGTGCGGCCCGCGGGCGTCCAGCACACCCATGTGGGTCACGTCGAACAGGCCGGCCGTCTGGCGCACGGCGGCGTGCTCCTCGCCGACGCTGGTATACCAGACGGGCATGTCGTAACCCGCGAAAGG
The DNA here is from genome assembly GCA_937858165.1 of uncultured Ardenticatenia bacterium. Taxonomy (GTDB): domain Bacteria; phylum Chloroflexota; class Anaerolineae; order Promineifilales; family Promineifilaceae; genus Promineifilum. Next base: position 2,447 of record CALLZA010000251.1, on the reverse strand, counting down.
CACCATGCGCGCCCCCAGCGCCCGATGGGTCTCGTTCAACCGCGTGGTCAGCAGCGGCGGGTCGGCCGGCTCTTCCCACTGGAAGGGCGGCAGCGGCTCGCCGGCCGCCGGGCGGCGGTCGCGGCCGATGAAGTACGGCTTGCTGTCGGCAACACGCGTGCCGCTCGGCTCATCCGTCGCGCCGACCGCGGCGGCGACGCGCGAGACGAGGTCGCCAATGGTCGCCGCGGCGGTGGTTGGCACAACCTGAACCACAATCGGGCCGGGCAGGCGGGCGAAGACGTCGTCGAACTGCGCATAGCCGTCGGATAACGCTTGCAGCCACTCGGCGGCCTCGGCCGCGGCGGCGGCGTCATCGAAGTGTAGGGTATAGCCATCGGCCGTCCGCGCCAGCGTCGCGTCGAGGTCAACGCCGGGGCCAAAGAGGTGCGTCGGCTGGCTTTCGCCCACGCCCAGCCCGGCCACGTCGCTCGTCAGGGCGTAGTCGAGAAAGGCCAGCGTGTCCTCGCCGCGTAGGGCCACGACCGTGCCGCTCGGCGCAGCCGCCACGCCGCGCAATTCGCGGACGATCTGCCGGGCGCGCTTCAGGGCCGTATAGTCCACCCGTGCCCGCGTCAGCTCCTTGCCCCCCTTGCCGTCCACGTGGTAGGGAGTGCAGCCGTGGAGGATGGTGGCAATGGCCTCGGCCAGCCGATCCACCTCGGCCGGGCCGAAGCCAAGCTGGCTGATCCACACCGTGCCCAGCCGCAGGCCGGTGGACGAAAACGCGCCCACGTCGCCGGGGATGGTGTTGCGGTTGACGACGATGCCCGCCACGTCGAGGATGCGCGACGCCATGTCGCCCGACAGATGCACCCCGTCGCGGCTGACGCTCTTGGTGTCGATGAGCAGCAAATGGTTCTGGCTGCCGCCGCCGACGATGCGGATGCCCCGCGACTGAAGCCCCTGGGCCAGCGCGGCGGCGTTGTCGACGATGCGCTGTTGCAGGGCGCGGAACTGCTCCGTCCGCGCCAGCTTCAGGGCCACGGCCAGGGCGGCGATGGTGTTCAGGTGCGGCCCGCCCTGCTCGCCGGGGAAGACGGCGCGGTCGAGCTTGCGGGCGATGTCGCGCTTGTGGGTCATGAGCATCGCCCCACGCGGGCCGCAGAGGCTCTTGTGGGTTGTGGTCGACACGACATCGGCGATGCCGATCGGGCTGGGGTGGACGCCCGCGGCGACGAGGCCGGAGATGTGGGCAATGTCGGCCAGCAGGTACGCCCCGACCTTGTCGGCGATTTCGCGGAAGCGCCGCCAGTCGATGACGCGCGGGTAGGCGGAGTAGCCGGCGACGATGATGCGCGGCCGATGCTCCAGCGCCAGCGCCTCGATGGCGTCGTAGTCGAGCACTTCCGTCTCCGGGTTGACGAAGTACGGCACGCCCTTAAAGACCTTGCCGGAGCGGTTGACCGGCGCGCCGTGGGTCAGATGGCCGCCGTCGTTGAGGTTGAGGCCCAGAATGGTGTCGCCCGGTTGCAGCAGGGCGGTGTAGACGGCGCTGTTGGCCGGCGCACCGCTGAGGGGCTGGACGTTGACGAACAGATTGTCGGCGCTGATGCCGTTGGCGGCGAAAAGCTCGGCCGCCCGCCGCCGCGTTAGCGCCTCCAGCACGTCGGCGTACTCCACGCCCTTGTAGTAGCGCGGGTCGCTGTAGCGCCGGTAATGGGCCAGCTCCATGTCCAGATCGAGAATCTCGGCCTCGGTCTGTTTGCGGCTCTCCTCGCGCGGGTACCCCTCGGCATAGATGTTGCCGAAGACGCTGGTCAGCGCCTCACTGACCGCCTCCGGGGCCTCGCTCTCGCTGGCGATCAGGATGATCGTCGTTGCCTGACGCGCCTCTTCGCGGGCCAGTATCTGCGTCAATTCGGGGTCCAGTTCGGCGACCGGGCCGCGAAAGATGAAATCGTCACTCATCGTTGTGCCTCCGCTGAGATGTTGCGCCGCGGCGGGCCGACGAGGGCAATGAACACGCCACCCGCTCGGAGAACCCGCGGTTACTGCTGCGCGACGGCTGTCTGTTAAGGGGAAATGTGGCTTGTAGCGGGTGGAACCGTCGGTCACGTAGTTGTGCGGCACCGGCGGCAAATCGCCTGCTGTGGCGAGGATTGTAACATATGGTGGGTGGGGGGCAATATTGCCGGGCCGCAGGGCAGGGGTAATCTTGTCACCCCTGCCACCCGATCAGAACTCCCGCAAGAGGCCGACCAGGCCGCGCAAGTTCTCCCCCACCTGGGCCAACGGAATGCTCTCGCCGGCGGTGTGGGCCCTGTCTCCTATACACATCTCCGAGCCCCCGACACCGTACTAGATCTCGTATGCCGTCTTCTTCTTGAAAAACAAAACACACACTACATCTCTCTACACCACTATGCTTACTCCCTAATACATATCACATCACACACATAAACCAC
>CALLZA010000250.1 GCA_937858165.1 uncultured Ardenticatenia bacterium | reverse complement strand
CATCCTCTATTTGCTACGACGAGACTTCTGTTCGTTAAGCTTTTAATGTGTCTCGCTCAGTGTATATCACTGTATGCTTCTGCGAGAATTGCTATCGCACTAAGAGGTCGGACATACGTATGTGTACAGTGATGTTCTGTTAACTAGTCAAGCAATGCACGAGTTTTTATGTTTTTAATGATACGGCGACCACCGAGATCTACACTAGATCGCTCGTCGGCAGCGTCAGATGTGTATAAGAGACAGGTTATAATCAGTCCTATGTCATTATGGCGCTTTCAACAGCGGTTGACCGGGATACTGCTCGGCTGGGCGGCGGCGAGCATCGGCACTGGCCTGGCGCTCAGGCAGGGCGGCGATGCGTTGCGGCGCGGCGTGGGCGAGCAGTACGTTGGCTGGGGCGTGATCAACGCGCTCATCGCCCTCATTGGGCGGCGGGGGGCCAGCCGGCAGCGGTCGGCCGCGCCGATGGACGCAGCGGCGCAGAAGCGCACGTTGTCGCGGCTGTTGTGGGTCAATACAGGGCTGGACGTGCTCTACGTGTTAGGCGGTTGGCGGGCGATGCGCGGGCGGGGGTCGGCCGATGCCCGTTGGCGCGGCCGGGGCCTGGGCATCGTGCTCCAGGGCGGCTTCCTCTTCTTCTTCGATTTGCTCAACGCCCTCGCCCTGCGGCGGGTGTCGGGGTAAGGAAAAAAGAGTTCCCGCAAAGTACGCCAAGGAAGCAAAGAACGCGAAGAAGAGAATTCTTTTGGCGACCTTTGATTCCTTGGGGCCTTTGCGTGAGCGCTTCTCAACTGTATCGGCTACGGTCGAGGGCGTCGTCGGTCGGGCGCAGGTCGAGCGCGGCGGCGCTGGCCGGGGGTGGCAAGGCCTCTGGCTCCGGCGCGGGCTCCGGCTCCGGCGTCCGCAGGCGGAAGATGATGACCAGGGCCAGCAGGGCGAATAAACCAATGATGCCCTCGGTGGCGAAGGGGCTGAGGCGCGATGCGGCGATGACCGCGACCATGTTCAGCAGCGTGTGGAAGCCGATGGACGCGAACAGCCAGGCGATGTTGCGGCGCAGAAAGACCTGAAGCACCAGCAGCGACATGGCCAGATGGGCGGTGATGGCGAAAACGCGCTCCACCGCGCCGAGCAGCAGTGTCCCAGTGGGCGCATCCATGATCTGGGCCAACGCGCTGGTCACCAGTGAGCGCTGGTCGGCGGGTAGGGCGTTCATGGCCGTCTCGTTGTTGACGGCCGCCAGCAGGGCCACGAAGTTGACCGCCGCCAGCGCGCCGACCAGGATGGCCTCGCTGCCACCGTGGCCCGCGCCGAGCATCAGGCCACGCGACCAGGAGCGGGCGTCCTTGGCCCAGAAGCGATAGGTCAGGTAGCGGGCCGTCTCCTCAAATACCCCGGCTGACAGCCCCAGGAAGACAGCGTAGATGATCAGGCTCGACCAAACAGTCGTGTCTGTCGACAACAGACCGGAGCGCAGCACGACCGCGTTGAAGGGGATGTGCAACACCTGGGAGGCGATAAATGTCACCGCGCCGATGAAGAACAGTCGCCAGGGCGCGCCGGTGCGCCGACGAATGAAGATGGCGACGACGATCGGGATGAGGATCATCAGCGCGTAGTTGATGCTGAGAAGGGCGGTATTCATGAGGGCTAAGGCTCTGGGTTAACGGGGTGGCCATGTATTGGCCGTCGCGGAGAGACAAGACAAGGCCACCGCCCGGGCGAACGTGTGGAGTACAGCCAATCCCCACTCAATTTAGGCAACTGGGGCGCTCCCACGGGAGTGCCGAGTCCAAGTTTGCCGGTCGCAATTCAAATAGTTTGACTCACGACGCTCTGCCGTTACGGTGGCTTCAGAGACATCATAGCATAAAGCGCGGCCTAAAGTAAAGAGTGAAGAATGTCATGTGCTGGACATGACAACCGCGGCCGAAGTCGTACAATACCCTCGTGGACACCCTGCGCCTTATCCCGGCGGCCGAGACGCGCGTCGAACTGACTGTCGTCAACTCGCGCTTCATCGCCACGATCGCCCCGACCTTCACGGTGGACGAGGCGCGGGCCTTCGTCGGCCGCGTGCTGGCCGAGTTTGCCGATGCCAGCCACAACGTCCCAGCCTACGTGATCGGCCACGGCGCGACTACCGTGGCCCACTGCCACGACGACGGCGAGCCGGCGGGCACAGCCGGGCGGCCGATGCTGGCCGTGTTGCAGGGCAGCGGCCTGGGAGACGTGGCGCTGGTCGTCACGCGCTACTTCGGCGGCACGAAGCTGGGCACGGGTGGGCTGGTGCGGGCCTATGGCGACGCGGCCAGGGCGGCGCTGGCGGCGTTGCCGCGGGCGGAGAAGGTGGCGACGGTGACGGCACTGGTCGAAGCGCCCTATCCGTTGCTGGAACGGCTGCGGCTGCTGGTTGAGGCCCATGGTGGACTGGTGCTGGCCGAGGAGTTTGCCGCGGTCATTACGCTGACACTGCGCTTCCGCGCCGAGCGCTTCGAGGCCTTCGGCGCGGCGCTGCGCGAGTTGTCGCATGGCGCGGTGGAAGCGGTGGCTGTGGCGTCGGAAGAGGCAACGATTATGTAGCGCCGGGGAGCGGGGGAGCAGACACGTTGTTCCCTCATCCCTCATCCCGAATTCCTAGCCCCTGGGCCCCTGGCCTCACGTTAATCTTCTTTGTAAGCTACGTCCGGTAGATTACTCCCTAGGCAGACGCAGACCGAACGTTTACGGAACCGAGAAACCCGTATTGTCACCGCTTGTGCGGCTTTCCCCGCCTTCAGGCAACTGTACCGTGTTGAAAGCAAACAGCCGTCGTACCACCGACACTTGCCGGTGGTCGATCTCTGTGTGCGCAGCCGAAGCGACGGGTTAGCGGAGACCACGGGTTGAGGTGTTTGCCCATACACCTGTATAAAATAGAAACAGCGCGTTGACGGGTCAGGCGATCCGCGCGGCGCGCAAGGAGTCGTGTACGTTGTTAGCTACGGCTGAAAAGACCACTTTGATCACTCCCTATGGCGGCACGCTGGTGGACCTGATGGTTCCCGAAGCGGAGCGGGCCGAGTTGCGCGCCTACGCCAACACCCTGCCGTCGATTCGCATCTCTGAGCGCGCTGTGTGCGACTTGGAACTGCTGGCCACCGGCGGCTTCTCGCCGCTCGACCGCTTCATGAGCCAGGCCGACCACCAGAGTGTCCTCGATACGATGCGCCTGACCAACGGCTACCTCTTCCCCATTCCCGTGCCTTTGCCGGTGGATGAGGACGACGCGGCGCGGCTGAAGATTGGCGCCGATGTCGCCCTGCGTAGCCCGGGCAACGAGCTGCTGGCCATCCTCACCGTCGAGGAAGTGTACGCTTGGGACCTGGACGAGGTTGCCCAGAAGGCGTTCGGCACGCTCGACCCGCGCCACCCCATCGTGGCCGAGATGCACAACTGGGGCAAGTACTACGTTTCCGGCCCCATGCGTGTGCTGCAACTGCCGACGCACTACGACTTCAAGGCGCTGCGCTTCACCCCGGCCGAGACCCGGGCCAAGCTTGAGCGCGCCGGCCACACCAACGTCATCGCCTTCCAGACCCGCAACCCGTTGCACCGCGTCCATGAAGAGTTGACCAAGCGGGCGACGATGGAGAAGGACGGCGTGTTGCTGCTCCACCCGGTCGTCGGCATGACCAAGCCCGGCGACGTCGATCACTTCACCCGCGTGCGCACCTATAAGGCGTTGGCCCAGCACCACTACGACCCCGACCGCATCCTGCTGTCGCTGCTGCCGCTGGCGATGCGTATGGGCGGCCCGCGCGAGGCGTTGTGGCACGCCATCATCCGCCGCAACCACGGCGCGAACTTCCTTATCGTCGGCCGCGACCACGCCGGTCCCGGCAACGACTCGACCGGCAAGCCGTTCTACGGCCCGTATGACGCGCAGGAGATCGTCGAGCAGCACGCCGAGGAGTTGGGCGTCGGCGCGGTCCCCTTCCAGATGCTCGTCTACCTGCCGGAAGAGGATCGCTACGAAGAGGTTCACAAGGTCGCCAAAGAGACCAAGACGGCCTCTATCTCCGGCACACAGGTGCGCGAACAGTACCTGCAGGTCGGCCGCCAGCTGCCGGAGTGGTTCACGCGGCCGGAAGTGGCCGAGATTCTGGCCGAGACCTACCCGCCTCGCCACCGCCAGGGCGTCTGCGTCTGGTTCACCGGGCTGCACAACGCCGGTAAGTCGACTACCGCCGGCGTGCTGACGACGCTGTTGCAGGAGTTCGGCCGCAACGTGACCCTGCTGGACGGCGACGTCGTCCGCACCCACTTCAGCGAGGGCCTGGGCTTCAGCAAGGAAGACCGCAACGACCACGTTCGCCGCATCGGCTTCGTGGCGGCGGAGATCGTGCGCCACGGCGGCATCGCCGTCTGTGCCGCGGCCAGCCCCTATCGCGCCACGCGCAACGAAGTGCGCAACATGATCGGCCAGGAGAACTACATCGAGATCTTCGTCGATACGCCGCTAGAAGTGGCTGAGCAGCGCGACACCAAGGGTCTCTATGCCCGCGCCCGCCGCGGCGAGATCGTCGGCTTCACCGGCATCGACGACCCGTATGAGGCACCGCAGAACCCGGAGATCACCATCGAGACGCTGGAGCACACGCCCGAAGAGAATGCCCGCGTCGTGCTGAACATGCTCATCGAGCAGGGCTTTGTGCGCACCGAGGACGCTCGGAACGGCAACGGCAATGGCAACGGGCTGCACAAGAATTAGTGAGCAGTAAGCAGTCGTGGTGGCCACGAGTGACCACCACGACTGACCAACAACAAACAACTATCACGAGGAAACAAACTCATCATGACTCATGAAGAATATCCCGGCTACGTTCTGTGGATGACCGGCCTGTCGGGTGCCGGCAAGACGACCATCGCTTTGCTGCTGGAGAAGGAGTTACAGTCCCGCGGCTGCAAGTTCGAGCGGCTGGACGGCGACGTGGTGCGCGAGAGCCTGACCCGCGACCTGGGCTTTAGCAAGGAGGACCGCGACAAGAACATCGAGCGCGTCTCCTTTGTCGCCAAGCTGCTGTCGCGCAACGGCGTCGGCTGCGTCTGCTCCTTCATCTCCCCCTACCAGGCTGTGCGCGATATGGTGCGGGCCGGCACGACCAACTTCATGGAAGTGTTCATTGACGCGCCGCTGAATGTAGTCATGGACCGCGACGTGAAGGGCATGTACAAGAAGGCCATCGCCGGCGAGATCAAGAACTTCACCGGCATCTCCGACCCGTTCGAGGCCCCGACCAACCCGGAAATCCACATCCACACCGACCAGGAGACCCCGGAAGAGAGCGCCCAGCGGATTCTCAGCTACCTGGAAGAGCGTGGCTACATCCCCGTCGGCGAGGCCGCTTTCGCCTAAGAAGAAAAACGTCCACAGATTACACCGATTACGCAGATTATCAGAAAGCTCTCTGAAAATCGGTGTAATCGGTGTAATCTGTGGATGGCTTCCTGTACAATCCGCAGACGGCGGCCGGGACGCGCACGCGCCGGCCGCCGTCTGCTTTTATGATCACCACCATTCGCCAGGCGTGGCAACGCGGCCGCGCCCAACTCCACCGATCCCCTTCGCCCGCGCTCGACGCCCGGCTGCTGCTGGCCCACGTGCTGGGCCGCGACCACGCCTATCTGGTTGCCCATGACGAAGAGGTGCTGACCGCTATGCAGGCCGAGGCCTACGAGCAACTGCTGACCCGCGCCACGGCCGACGAACCCATTCCCTACCTGATCGGCCACGCGCCCTTCTATGGGCAAGAGTTTGCCGTCTCGCCCGCTGTGCTCATCCCGCGGCCGGAGACGGAGCAACTGGTCGAGGCCGCTCTGGGGTGGGGGCGGGGGCGCGGGCCGCTGCGCGCCGTCGATGTCGGCACGGGCAGCGGCTGCATCGCTGTGACGCTGGCCCGCCATTGGCCGGCGGCCGAGATTGTCGCTGTGGATGTGTCGACGGCGGCGCTGGCCGTGGCGCGAGCCAACGCCAGTCGGTTGGCCCGCGACCGCGTGGCCCTGGTGCGAGGCGACTTGCTGGCGGCTTTTGGCTCCAGCTTCGACCTCATCGCCGCCAACTTGCCCTACGTCAGCCGCCAGGAGTGGACGACGCTGTCCGATGGAGTAAAATCTTACGAGCCGGCTCTGGCTCTGGACGGGGGGAGGGATGGCCTGGACGCGATCCGCGCCCTCCTGCCCCAGGCGGCTGAGTGTCTGCGCCCCGGCGGCCTCGTCTTGCTGGAGATCGGCTGGCGGCAGGGAGCGGCGGCGGCGGCGCTGGCCCGGCAGGCATTTCCGGCGGCGCGCGTCGAAGTCCGACCCGATTTTGCCGGCCACGACCGCCTCGTCGCTATTCAGACCTGACCGTATCGAGGGAACGACCAATACACGTGTCTGTGACTACGCATAGTGAACCGATGACCACGCGCCGGCTGGATGCGGCCGACCCAACGGCCATCCCCGCCGCGGCCGACCTGCTGCGGCGCGGCTTGCCGGTGGTCTTGCCAACCGACACCGTCTACGGTGTCGGCGTCCTGCCGTATGACGCGGCGGCCGTCGACCGACTCTACGCGGTCAAAGGGCGGCCGGCGGAGAAGGGTATCCCTATCCTGTTGGGCGACGTGGCCGACGTGGCCCACGTGGCCGGCATCATCCCGCCCGCGGCGGCGGCGCTGATGGCCCACTTCTGGCCGGGGCCGCTGACGCTCATCGTGCCCCGACGGCCGGAGTTGCCGGCCAACCTGTCGCCCGATGACACCATAGCCGTGCGCGTGCCCGACCACGCCCTGGCCCGCGCGCTCATTCGCGCCGCGGGCGGGGCGGTGGCCGCTACCAGCGCCAACGTCTCCGGCCAGCCGCCGGCCCGCGCCGCCGACGAGGCGCTGGCGGTGTTGGGCGGGCGGGTGGCGGCTGTGCTCGACGACGGCCCATCGCCGGGCGGCATGGCCTCAACCGTTGTCGATTGCACCGTCGATCCGCCGGTCGTCCGGCGTGCCGGGCCGCTGACGGCGGCCGATCTGGGGCTGGAGGTGTCATGAGCGGCCTACTCCTGCCCATGCTGCTCTTCGCCGTGGCCCTGGCGGCGACCTTCCTGACCTATCGCAACATCCGCCGCGGGGGCTGTCTCTTATACACATCTGACGCTGCCGACGAGCGATCTAGGGTAGATTTCGGTGGTCGCCGGATCCTTAAAAAAAAAACAAAAAAAAAAAGAAAGAACTAAAAAGATAAAGAGTATAATACTAGCAGTACAGTCAGAGGACGAATGTACGCGACGTAGCAAGTGCGACAGAGTATAAACAACTGTCGAAG
>CALLZA010000249.1 GCA_937858165.1 uncultured Ardenticatenia bacterium | reverse complement strand
TGCTAGTGCTGCTTGCATGTATTTGTTTTTTCTGTGTGTGTTTCTGTGCAGTGATGTATGTCGTGGTGATTGTAGTCGTGCTTGCCGGATCAGCTGTATGTGGTTGTTTTTTTTTTAATGATACGGCGACCACCGAGATCTACACTAGATCGCTCGTCGGCAGCGTCAGATGTGTATAAGAGACAGGCGCGGTTGAGGACGCCGTGCGTGAGGATGACCCCCACGTGCCGCACAGCCGGCTGGTGCTGGTCGAGAACAGCTATGGGGCCAAGCACGGCTACCCGCTGCCGCCGGAGTATCTGGCGTCCATTGCCGCCGTTGCCCGGCGGCACGGTCTGGCGCTGCACATGGACGGCGCGCGGCTGTTCAACGCGGCCGTGGCCCAGAACGTGGACGCAGCGGCGTTAACCCACCACGTCGATTCGGTGACGTTCTGCCTCAGCAAGGGGTTGTGTGCGCCGGTTGGTTCGGTGTTGTGCGGCTCGGCCGACTTCATCTACCGCGCCCGCCGAGCGCGCAAGATTCTGGGCGGCGGCATGCGCCAGGCGGGCATTCTGGCCGCGGCCGGCCTCATCGCCCTGAACGAGATGATCGAGCGGCTGGCCGACGACCACGCCCACGCCCGGCTGCTGGCCGAGGGACTGGCGCGGCTGCCCGGCGTGCGCGTCGACGTGGACAAAGTGCGCACCAATATGGTGTTCTTCGATCTGACCGACGATGTGCCGCTGTCTTCAGAAACAGTGGCCGACCGGCTGCGCCAGACGGCCGGTGTCTGGCTGGGAACCAACGGCCCGCGCGGCTTCCGCGCCGTGACCCATTACTGGATTGGCCCCAAGGATGTAGCGGTATTTCTGGGCGGGTTGGAAAACGTGCTGGCGCGGGCCTGAGAACCAGAGCGCGCCGGTTGAGTGGTTAGGAGCGTTGGATGACCAACCTGATCAATCAGACCCTGAACAACCGCTATCGCCTTGAGGCGTTGCTGGGCGACGGCGGCATGGGCACCGTCTACCGCGCCGCCGATCTCAACCTGGAGCGGCAGGTGGCGGTTAAGCTGATGCACAGCCACTTCGCCCGCCAGGAGGAGTTTCGCGCCCGGCTGGTGCAAGAGGCGCGCACGTCGGCGCAACTCGATCATCCGTCAATCGTTCGCGTTTACGACTTTGGCGACTCGGAACTGGGCTTGTTCATCGCCATGGAGTACGTTGACGGTGGCAGTTTGCGCGACCACTTGCGCCGCCTGCAGCGCTTGCAGAAGTACCTGCCACTGGCCCAATGCCTGCAGATCGGCATCCAGATCGCCGAAGCGCTCGACTACGCCCACCGACGCAAGATCATCCACCGCGATGTGAAGCCGGGCAACATCATCCTCAAGCGTCTGAGCCGGCCCGACGAGGCTGGAGCGCAACCCTTCCGCGCCCTGCTGACCGACTTCGGCCTGGTGAAGCTGCAAGAGGGCACCAGCCTGACCCAGAGCGGCGCGACCGTCGGCACGCCGACCTACATGTCGCCGGAGCAGTGCGAGGGGCGGGAGCTGGACGGCCGCTCCGACCTCTACTCGTTGGGCATCGTCCTCTACGAACTGGTCGCCAACAAGCTGCCCTTCACCTTCCAGACGCTCTCGGAGGCCATCGCCGCCCATCAGAACAACGTGCAGGCGGCCCCGGCCAGCCTGTTGCGGCCCGAAGTGCCGCCCATCATTGACTCCCTGCTGACGCGAGCCATGGCCAAGTCGCCCGACCAGCGCTTCGACACCGGGGCAGAGATGGCCGACGCCCTGCGCAGCGCCTTCGTCGCCCTGGAGGGGTTACCGACGCGGGTCATGCTCCACCAGGAGCTGGATATTCTCGACCAGGTGGCCGAGCCGCCGGTCGGCTTTGAGCTGCAAATCCAGACGCCCGGCCACGCCGATAGTCTGGTGGCGCTGACCCGGGCCGTGATCACCCTCGGCCGCAATCTGGACAACGACATCGTCCTGCCGGCCGACGGCGTTTCGCGCCACCACACGCGGCTACAGGCGACGTCCCTGGGCTGGGAAGTGGTCGATCTGGGTGGCGTTAACGGCACGTGGCTGAACGAACACCGCCTGCGGCCGGAGGAACCGACGCCGCTGCCGGTTGGCTCGGTGCTGCGCGTTGGCCCTTATGAGATGATCCTGCAAGGCCCGGATGCACCGCCGGCTAATGAGGCCGACAAGGTCGTGCCCATCTCCGCGCCGATCACGCCCGGACTGCCGTCGGGGATGACCGGACGACCGTCGGCCGCGGCCACCCGCGCCGCCGCCGCGCCGCCGCCCGTGGCCGAACAGGCCACGCCGTCGCCGTCCCAGCCACCCGCGCCGCTGGCGATTCATCTGGCGCGCGACAAGATCACCGCCGAACCCGGCCAGCGCGTGGAGGTCAAGGTCGATGTGGAGAATCGCGGCGACCAGGACGACCGCGTGACGCTGAGCGTGCAGGGCATCGACCCGAGTTGGGTCGAAGTGCCGGAAGAGTTCGTCGTCATCCCGGCGCGACAGACGAAGTCGATCGCGTTTGCCATTTCCCCGCCGCGCCGCCGCGGCACGCCTTCCGGTCGCCAGCGGTTGCGCATCGACGTTAAGTCGCAGCGCTACCCCGATGCCCGTGTTGGCGCGACGGCTTCCCTGGCGGTGGGTGGCTTTGTGGCCTTCGAGGCCGACATGAATCCGACCGAAGTGCGCCTGCCGGGCCGCACCCTGGTCACCATCCACAACACGGGTAACACGGCGGCGTCGTTCAACGTCGTCGGCCGCGATTTGCAGAACTTCGTCCGGTTCCGCGGCGAGCGCGAGGGAGTTGCCTTGCAGCCCAACCAGACGGCCAACATCGAGTTGGTGCTGGAGATGCGCGAGACGAACCTCTTCGGCGAAGAGGACGCCTATCCATTCGAGGTCGAGGTGACAGCCGGGCCATCGCTCAAGCAGACGCTGCCGGGCGAGGCCATTGCCCGGTCGCTCATCCCGACGCCGTGGCTCTACGCCCTGTTGTTCCTGATCATCTTCGGCTGCGTTCTGGGTGCGTTGGCGCTCTTCTCCAATTGGGGGCGCTTGCTGGGCATCGGCGACGTGCCGACGGCTACGCCGACGATCTCCCTGGAGCAACTGGGCGCGACGCAGACCTCGGCCGCCGTTGCCCTGACCGTGGCTGTTGCCACCCAGAGCGGCGCGGCGACCAACGTCGCCCTGACTGCGCAGGTGGAGGGCGACACCGACCTGGACGGCCTGACCAACAATCAGGAAGGGCCGCTGGGCACCGACCCCAACAACCCTGACAGCGACGCCGACGGGTTGAAGGACGGTGACGAGGTGCTTATCTACTCCACTGATCCCAAGGTGCGCGACAGCGACAACGACCTGCTGGGCGATTACGACGAGATCAACACCTACAAGACGAATCCGCGCGCGGCCGATACAGACCTGGACGGTATTGCCGACGGGTTGGAGGTGGCGCAAAGCAGTGACCCGCTGGTGCCAAACGCGCCAACGGCCACACCAGTCACGCCCAGCCCGACGACCCTGCCGCCGACCGTTACCTGGACGCCTATCCCGTCGGTTACGCCGACCTGGACGCCCATTCCGTCGATCACGGCAACGTGGACACCGCTGCCGTCGGCCACGCCCACGGCGACGGTCGCCCCGGCCACGGCCACGCCGACCGTCACGCCGCCGGTGCTGCCGGGGCTGGTGTGCATCCCGGTGGCGCCGGTCATCGATGGTACGCTGTCGGCCGGCGAGTGGCCGGCCCAGCCGACGTTCACCTTCCAGCCGACCGTGTCCGGCGCGGCGCGGCTGGCCCAGGTCTTCGCCGTGCGCGACGCCGGGCGGCTCTACATGGCGTTCCTGATCAACGACGCGGCCACCGAACCGACCGACTCGGTGCGGCTCTACATCGACACGACCAACAACGGCGGTGACGGCGACACGGCCGACCGTTTCTTCCAGGTGGCGCGCGACGGCACGCGGCTGCTGTGGGCCGGCATCGGCAGCAACGCCGACGGCCAGGAGTGGAACTCCAACTACACCAGCAGCAACTGGACGGCGGCCGTGGGCGAACCGGGTAACGGCCAGTGGGTGGTGGAGATGCAGATCGACGCCGTGGCCGAGTTGGGCGCGCTGGCCGATCCCTTCGGGCTGATGGCCCAGGTGCTCTACACCGGCGATCTGGCCAGCTATCCGGCCACGGCCGCGTCGAGCCAGGCCAACACGTGGCAGGATATCGACAACGTGCTCTGCCCCTAGAAGAGAGGGGCCAGGTTCCAGGGGCCAGGGAAGAGCGCTCTTCCCTGGCCCCTGGCCCCTTCTTTATTGCTACAGTTAGGATTCTATGCACCAAGTAGCTGTCGACGATCTGTCTCCGCGCGCCCGCGTGCGGGGGCTGCGCACCGTGCTCGCGGTGTGGTTTCTCATGAACGCGGGCTTCTTCCTGATCATACCGCTCCTTTCCGTTCATTACGTGGATCGGCTGGGCTGGGCGGCGGCGTTCATCGGCCTGGTGCTGGCCGTGCGCCAGTTCGCCCAGCAGGGGCTGACCATCTTTGGCGGGGCGCTGGCGGATCGCTTCGGCCCGCGGCGGCTCATCCTGTTCGGCGTGCTCATCCGCGCCGTCAGCTTTGCTGTGATGGGTTTTGCCACCGTGCCGTGGCTGCTACTGCTGTCGGGGTTGCTGGCGGCGCTGGGAGGGGCGCTGTTCGACGCGCCCATTCGGGCCACGCTGGCGACGCTGGCCCCGGAGGAGGAGCTGACGGCCGTCTATGGTCGCCTGGGCATCCTGCAGAACGTGGCCCGCACCATCGGCCCGCTCATCGGCGCTTATCTGATTCGCTTCGACTTCCAGATGGTCGGGCTGGCCGCAGCAGGGTTCTTCCTGCTGGCCTTCTTCATCACACTGCTGTTCCTGCCGCCCATCAGCGTGTGCAGTGAGCCGCAGACGGTGCGCGCTGGGCTGCGGCTGGCCGCCGGCGACCGGGCGTTCGTCGTCTTCACCTTACTCATGATGGGCTTCTGGTTTATGTGGGTGCAGTTGTCCATCGCCATGCCGCTGGAGATTCGCGCCCTGACCGGCCAAGACAGCAGCGTCGGCGTGATGTTCACCATCAGCGCCGCGCTGGCCATCATCCTGCAAGCGCCGGCGCTACGTGTCACGGAGCGCCATCTGCGGCCGACGGTGACCATCATTCTCGGCGTAGTCGTCATGGCGTTGGGGATGGGGCTGATCGGGCTGGGCCACAACTTGATCGTATTCTACGTCGGCCTGGTCTTCTTCTCGCTGGGCACGGTGCTGGCGATGCCCAACGCCCAGACGGTGACGGCCGAGATGTCCGACGAGCGCGCCCGCGGGGCCTACTTCGGCGTCAGTTCACTGGCGATGGCCGTCGGCGGCGGCCTGGGGCACATCATGGGCGGGACGCTGGTCGATGTCGCCGCGGCGCGGGGCACACCGGCGCTGCCGTGGCTGGTCTTTGCTGGGGCGGGCTTGCTGTCGGCCGTGGGGCTGGCTCTGTTCTACTGGTCGCGCCACGCCGGCCCGCCGCCCCTCTCCCGCGCTACCGCGTAAGACGACACCTCGCGCCAAGAACGCGGAGGACGCCAAGCACGCTAAGAGAACCCTTCTTAGCGTTCTTGGCATCCTTGGCGATCGTTGCGTGAGCTTCTTATTTCTCCCGGGCGAAGATGTCCCCGGAGGCGCGGCCGGCGGCCAGGGTGTCGAGCTGGGCAGTCATCGCCGGCGTGTCGAGCCAGACGGGCGACGCCCAGCGGTGGCTCTCGCCGGGAAACCAGTTGAACTCGTACTCGCCCAGCGCCGCTAGCTGCTCCAGGCAAGTGTGGGCCACGGTGATGGTCGCCGGGAGGTACTCAAAGGAGACGAGTGGCAGCGGTTGCGACAGGCCTCGCAAGACCTCGGCCTCGAACCCTTCCACATCGATCTTGCACAGCGCCGGACGGCCGTGGGCGGCGATGAGAGCGTCGAGCGTGGTCAGGCGCACCGGCTCGGCCGCCCGCCACCGAACGCGGCTGAAGGCGACATCGCGGCCGACGGTGGCGATCCAGTCGGGCGACAGGCTGGCCACGGTCAGGTTGCGCGGGTCGAGGTGCAGCGTGGCCGCGCCTTCGGCCGCGCCGACGGCGGCCTCGATGAGCGTTACGCCAGGCATGCGGCCGTAGCGCCGCCGCAGCCAGACCATCAGGTGGGCTTGCGGCTCCACGGCCACGACGCGCGCGCCGAGGCGCGTCCAGGCGGCGACGCGGTTGCCGACGTGGGCGCCGATGTCGAAGCACAGGTCGCCGGGCCGGATGAGCGGCGCATAGAAGCGCCGCAGCCGCCGCAACCGGCCGGGGGCGTAGTAGATGGCCAGCGAGCGCCACAGGCCCACCGTGCGACCGAGGTCAGCCACCGGCGCGTCCCAGGCGGCGCGGCAGGGCGGGCAGGCCCAGCGCGACCCGCAGCGCGTCGGCGTGTTCCTGCTCGTGGCCGGCCATGTCCAGCAGGTAGCCGCAGGCGGTCGTCGTTTCCAGGTCGGGGGCGACGAACGGCCGGGCCAGCGCCGCGTCGCCGAGGGTTAGGGCGACTTCGAGCAGCGCTCGCCGCGTGGCCACGTAGTGCGCCCACACCTCGGCCCAGGGCAGTGCCGCCCAGATCGGGCCACGCTCGGCATTAAAGCCCTCGTAATCCTCAATTGTCTGCTCGTAGGTCGGCTCGTGGCCGGCGGCCACCTGGCGCAAGGCGACAACCCCTAGCCGCTCATAGTCGCTCAGGTGGCCGAGCACCTGCTTGAGTGACCAATCCCCTGCGATGGGCCACGTCTCCCGCTGGCCGGGTGGGACAAGCGCGGCCAGGGCCAGAAACTCGGCCCGCGCCAAACCCAGCAGCGGCCGCAGCAGCGCCCGGTGGATAAGGGGTGTCGCTGGGTCGTTGGCCGAATAGTTGGCCCGCCAGCGCGCGAGGTCGGCGGCATGTGAGGCGTCATGGCGATAGCGGCGGCGCAGCCAGTGGGCCGGTGTGGCCCGGTGGCCTGTGTCCAGATACACGCGCTGCTGAAGGGTGTTGTCGGGCAGCCGTTGCAGGGCCAGCAACAGGCCGCGCCGCTCCTTCTGGCACAGTGCTACGCCTGTCTCTTATACACATCTCCGAGCCCACGAGACCGTACTAGATCTCGTATGCCGTCTTCTGCTTGAAAAAAAAAAAAACAGAACCACGGTACGCTATATCAACACACGAGCTAACGAAGACACACAACACTCCACTGCGAACAAATGAGCAACGCAGAACTAAACACGAACAGACGACTAACAACTAAA
>CALLZA010000248.1 GCA_937858165.1 uncultured Ardenticatenia bacterium | reverse complement strand
CCGGCGCGCTGCGGGTGGGGTGCCCCCGCGGCTCTTGCGACGTTCGTGGAGTCACCTCGGCCGGCGGGGGGGTTGCCTTGTCGTCGTTGATTGCCGCCAGCTGCACCGCCACCGGCCGCGCCAGCAGCGCCGCTGCCGTCGTGGCCAGCGCCGTGTGCCCGGCGTGCAGCGGGTTGAAGGAGCCGGAGAGCAGCGCCGCCGGCGGTTCGGTGGCCAGCGTCCCGTCGGGCAGGATGCCGAAGAACGGGATGGCGTCGTTGTGGAGCTGCCCGGCCAGCGGCGCGAACTCGACGGTCTCAACCGATAGCGTGTCGCCCGACCCTAGCGCCAGCGCCAGTCGCTCGCCTACGCCCGACGCCTCGGCCAGGGCGTTGAGCATGAGCGCGCTGACCAGCCCCTCCTCGCCGGCTCGGTCGCGCACGCCCTTCTCCAGGTGCAGCCTGTAGGCGAGCAGCCGTTCGGGCGACCAGGCGGCGACGTGGGCGCGGTGCTCACCCTTCTTGGGCCGGTCGGTGACGATAGCCGCCGTGCAGGCCAGCCCGACCAGCGGCCACGGTTCCAACTCGCGTAGATGGCGCGCCCGGGCCAGCGCCCGCCCGGCCATGCGCCGGCCCGTGTCGGCCGAGACGTACTGCTCCGGCCGAATGCCCAGGAACTCGTCGAACGAGTCAGCGGCGTAGGGGATGAGCGCCTCCAGCAGCGTCCGCGACGCGCCGGGCACGCCCAGCAGGTCGGCCAGCGCCCGGCTGCCCGCGCCGGCAGCGGCGAACACCCCCCGCGGCGGGCTGTCGTGGATGGCCTGGATCAGGTGGCGGGTCGATTCATCCATGCGTCTAGTGTAGCGCGATTCTCTCGAATCGCGCAGTCGCCTGGGAATGATGAGCGTATGTTCGATATTTTGTTCATCGCGCCGTCTCTCTGAAGACAACGGAGCGTGATTCTGGAGAATCGCGTTACTTGACGAGAAAAGCCGTCAGATACATCACCAGCACCCCAGCCGCTGCGCCGCCGAAGTTGAGCCACGTCAGCGCTGACCCGCCCTCGCGTTGGGCGTCGCGCACCAGCAGCTTGCCCACTTCCCAAATGACCTGCAAGATAGCGCCCGCGCCCAGGCTCAGGAAGAACGCGGCCAGGAAGGGCGAGAAGGCCAGCCCACCGATCCAAGTCCCTAGGATGGCTGGCGCGCCAGCTAGCAGCGCCAGCAGCAGGAAGATCTTCAGCGGCGGCCGCTCCTGTCGCGTCAGCGGCGCGACAATGCCGACGCCCTCGGTGATGTTGTGCAGTGTGAAGCCAACCACCAGGAACGAACCGAGCGCCGCCGCCCCGGTGGCGAAGGCCGCGCCGATGGCCAGCCCCTCGCCGAAGTTGTGCAGGCCGATGCCCAGGGCGATGAGCGCCGCTACGCGCCGCGGCGTCGGCTGCCCCGCGCGGCGACCGACAGCCAGCAGCACCCCCAGGCTCAGCAGCGTACCGAAGATCACTACCGGCACGCCCTGGAAGACGCCCGGCGTTTCGGCCGCCAACTCCAGTGCCTCCAGCAACGTGTCAACGAACAGGAACACCAGCAGGCCGACAGTCAGGGCCAGGATCGCGTTCAGCCACTTGCGGTCGACGCGGCGCATGAACGGGTACCACAGCATCCCCAGGGCCACAGGGATGACGCCGACGTAGATGCCCAGCAGGGCATAGGCCAGCAGCGTCCGGCCGTCGAACGACGCCGTCTCCACGGCCACCTCGACCTCGGCCGGGAAGGTTACGCCGGTGCTGGTGATCAGGTTGATGGGCAGCGGCTCCCCGCTCACCCACGGATAGGCCAGGTCGATGGTCGCCGTCTCCAGGCGGCCGAGGACGTTGTCCGGGCGGATGGTGTGCAGCCAATAGGCATCATCGACCGTGACCTGGGCGATGGTCACCGGATCCGGCCCGCCGTTGATCACCTCCAGCCGGATGCTACCCGGTTCCGGGAAGAGTACCCGCTGTACTGACAGCTCCTCCAGCGGCGGAAACGCGCCCTGGAAGAAGCGCAACGGATCGAGCGCCAGAAAGCCGGCCACCAGAGTCACCAGCAGCAACAGCGGCAGCACGGCCAGCAGCCAGGATGGCAGGGTTCTTTTGGGTAGGGTTGTCGTGTTGTCCATCGTTTCGTTCTTCCCTCGGAGAAGGATCTCACGCAGAGGCGCAAAGTACGCAAAGCGAAGCGTTCTTAGCGTTGGGTCTTTGCATGAGATCCTCTTTATTGAACATCGAAGAACCCCATCCACCCTAACTCGGCTAGTTCCGTTTGGTGGGCGTGGAACATGTACAGCCCCGGTTCGAAGCCGGCGAAGGAGAACTCCAGGATGCCGCGCTGCGCCTGGCACTGCATGATGGTGTCGACCGTCTGGTGCGTCGGCCGTAGCGTCGTGCCGTGGTCATAGTAATCGAAAAAGTTGGCGTGCAGGTGGATGGAGTTGATCGGGTCGAACTCGGTGACGTTGATTAGATAGAGCCGCTGCGGCTGGTCGCGAGCGATCGTGATGGGGTGGGTCATGTCATAGGCGAAGGCGACGGTGTTGGCGGCGTAGACCTCGTTCTCGCCGTCGAAGTTGGTGTCGAAGCCGTTGAGGACCATGACCATCTCGTTCACGGCCCGCGACTCGGCATAGGTGTGATTGCGCGTCCGTGCCGCGGCGGCATCTTCGCCACTGTGGCGCGTCGGGTCGGGATCGATGATGAACGCCCCGTAGAGACCCTTGTGGATGTGGCGCTTGAGAGGCACGGCGTGGCAGTGGTAAAGGTGGCAACCAAATGGTTTGGCGTCGAACTCGTAGGTGAAGCGACCGCCAGGGGCGATCATCCCTGGGCCAACGCCGGGGATGCCGTCCATGACCGCGGAGTGGATGCCGTGGAAATGGATGGTGTGGGGGTGGCTGCTGGCGTTGATGAAGTGGATGCGCAGCCGTTCGCCTTCGACGCAGCGCAGGGTCGGCCCGGGGCATTGGCCTACCAGGCGGCCCAAGCGGCGCGAGGCGGCCGATGTCAGCGTGCCGTAGACCCAGCCGGGGAAGTGGACGCCGGGGGCGATCTCGAACTCGCGGTCGACGGCGTACATCTCCCACGTGCGCACCGCGCGGCCGTTCTCCTCCGTCAGCACGCCGGTGTCGAAGTCGGTCAGGATCTCATGCGGGTTGAACTGATTGGCGGCGTGATCGACCTGGCCGACCGTACCCATGCCGCCGTGGTCGGCGGCATGGGCTGTTGCAACAACGTCGCCGGACGTGGGTGTGGCGTGGTCGTGTTCGGGCGTCGGTGTCTCGGCTCGCGCCAGGCCACGCAGGCCGAAGCCCCCGCTCAGTGCGGCCAGGCCTATACTGCCCACTTTCAGAAAGTGGCGTCGGGTTACACCTGAATTGGATGTCATCTTCATGCTCGCCTTATCAAAGAAATTTGAACTAAATAATTAAATATTTTGGCTAATCTAAATATTAGCCGGATGAACCTGTTTGTCAAGGGTGGCAACTCAGGCCCAGGTACTTACCCTGTCTCTTATACACATCTCCGAGCCCACGAGACCGTACTAGATCTCGTATGCCGTCTTCTGCTTGAAACAAAAAAATAATAGACATCACAAGCACTA
>CALLZA010000247.1 GCA_937858165.1 uncultured Ardenticatenia bacterium | reverse complement strand
GTGGTGTGTTGTCATAACATACATTTGCTTGTTAACTATAGTAGAAGTAGCCTTGATGTTGTCTGTTGTTTTTTTTTTTTTCAAGCAGAAGACGGCATACGAGATCTAGTACGGTCTCGTGGGCTCGGAGATGTGTATAAGAGACAGGCCATATGATCATCCCCGATTACCTCAGCGTCTACGTAGCCTATGTGGACGACACGCCTGCCTGCGCCGGGTGGACTTACTATGACAAGGGGCAGTTCGCCGGGCTGTGGGGTGGCTCCACGCTGGAAGCATATCGCGGGCGGGGGTTGTATACGGCGCTGCTGGCGGCGCGGGTGCGCGAGGCGCGGCGGCGCGGCGTGCCCTATCTGACCATCGACGCGGGCGAGATGAGCCGTCCCATCGTCGCCCGCCACGGCTTCCAGACGATCACCACGGCCACGGCCTGCGAATGGCCGGCGACGGCCGACAGCGACGCCGGCTAAGGCGGGAAACGACGACGCGGCCACTTGGCCGCGTCTCTGATTAAGCATCCTGGGTAGGGCCGGATTGTTGAAACTAGTAAGCATATTCCGGGCGCGGCGTGCGGCGACTGTCGAATAGCTCGTGGACCAACTTGTCATAGGGCGGCACGGCCTGCCGCTCGCGCTCCAGTTCAGCGAACAGCTCCTCGGGGTAAGCCAGAGGGTGATCGGCGCGGCGCGGGTCGGCCGCCGTGGTGCGCAGTTGTTCGAGGCACTCACGCGCCTCCAGGTACAGAGATAGGTTGGGCATCATACACCTCGCTTTCTCCACGGGCATCGCCTCTCGTCAACGCTGTCTGTTCGCAACAGGACGTGAACACCCCGGCGCTCGGCCGTAGTCAGACGGCGACAGAGCCGGAGATGGGGCCGGTTGTAATATCGGACCGGGCCTTTTGGGCCGGGTCCCCCTACGACGTTCGTTTGGATCGTGACGGACGGTTTGCACCGTGAAGCAACTTAGACAACGCAGTATAGCACATGCTCGACACGTTGTAACTAAGCAGATGTGCCGGACTCAGGGGGCGTTAAGTTGCGCAACTTGTCCTACTATAAGGAAGGCTGCCTTCCTGGCCTCTTCGTGTAGGACAATGGGCAAGCCGGGCAGGAAACCGCCTGCCCTACGGAGGCAAGTTCTGTCAGGCCCTCGCCGCTTCGCGCAGCGCCGTCAGGGCAGCCAGGTGCGTCTGCTCGTGGGCCGAGAAGTAGCTGGCCTGTTGCAGGATGGTGACCTGGCCGAACTCCTTGTGCTGTCCGATGCGCTGCCACCCCTCGGGCGGCAACTCTTGCAGCAGGGCCAGCGTTTCCCGGCGCGAGGCTTCGTAGGCCTGGCGGATGGCGGTTGTCGTTGCCGGCCGGTCGTCCTCTGACATCGCCCAGGCGAAGACGGCCAGCGACTCCAGCGTGGGGTTGTCCTGCGCGATCATGCGTTGGACGCGAGCGTGCAGAACACCCTCGGCATCGCGCAGGTGGGAGACGACCTGCCGCATCGACCAGCCCCCGCCGTCGGCCGACCGGCTCAGTTGCGTCTCGTCCAGTCCGGCCAGCAGCCCGGCCACCACGTCTGGCGTCTCCGCCAGTTGGGCCAGCGCCGCGCGCGGCCCCAGCGCGTCGAGCCAGTAGACCGGGCGGAACTGCTGGAACGTCGCCGGCCACGCGCCGCAAACGGGGCAAGGGGAGTTGGGCGGGGCCATGAGCAGCTCGCCACAGGTGCGGCAGACGTAGGGATCGGGCGTCTCGTCGATGAGCGGCAGCCGCCCGTCGATCATGGCCGTCGCGCCACGAACCAGCGCCGCCGCCAGCGCGTCGCTGAGACCGTGGCCAGGCAACTCTGCCGCCAGACGGTCGAGGGTCGCTGCCAGCCCGGCCGGGTCGGGCGACAGGTTCAGCGCGTGGGCGGCGCGGCGCGCCAGCGAATCGGCCGCGGCGCGGGCCAGCTTGGCCAGGTTGTACTGCCCATGCCCCTCCAGGCGGTCGGCCGCAGCCAACAGTTCGACAAGGGTGTCGGCCTGGCGGCCGTCATGATTGGTGTTCCGGTCAGCCGTTGGTTCGCTCATGACTCTCTCCTCGTTGTGGCACAAAAACATCCACAGATGATTCTCAGAGTCGAATTTGTGAAAGTTGTCATTTGTGGATGCTTTCTCTATCAGGGGGCGGGAAACAGACGGTAATCGTCCGGGTGGATGTGTCGCGCGGCGTGCATCAGCGCGGCGTTCATCAGCTCGATGGCCATCCGTGCTTCCAGCGTGACCCCGGCGCGAACGCCGACGCACGGGTCATGCCGCCCCTTGCCCAGCTCAAAGTCGATCTCGTCCAGGTTCTTGCGCACGGACTCCTGCGGCAGAACGATGGAACTGGTCGGCTTGAACGACACGCGGGCGACGAGCGGGTTGCCGGTGGTGATGCCGCCCAGCAGGCCGCCGTGGCTGTTGGTGGTATAACCACCACTGCGGATGGGGTCGTTGTTGTCGCTGCCGCGCCGCTCGGCCACGGCCGCGCCGTCGCCCATCTCGCACGCCTGCGCCGCGTGCAACCCGCCCAGGCTGCCCATCAGGCGCAGCTTCAGGCTGTTGTAGAGCGGGTCGCCGACCAGCGCCGGAGGATTCAGGGCCACGACCTCGACCGCCGCGCCCAGCGAATCCCCCTCGACGCGGGTGCGCTTGATGAGATCGGCCGCGGCAGCGGCGAACTCCGTGTCGAGGGTGGGGATGCCGACGGCCTGCCACGTGGCATCGACGGCGGCCAGGAGCGCGGCCGTCTGCTCCGGCGCGGCGTGGGGGCCCAAGTCGCGCACGGCGTCGGCCAGCGTTCGCGCGGCGCGCAGCGGGCCCACCTGGCTGACCGACGACAGGAAGCGCGTGCCGAACGTCTGCGCCAGATAGAGCCGGGCCACGCCGCCGCCAATGACGTCGCTGATGGTGGCGCGGTAGCTGGAGCGGCCGCCGCCACGGATGTCGACGAAGCCGCTTGACTGATGGTGTTTGACCAGATCTGTGTGGCCGGGGCGGACGACACCTGTCGCGCCGCGGAACGGGTCGTAGTGGTCGCTCTTGCCGGCGGTGGACAGGACGACGGCGGCGATAGGTTCGCCGGTGGTGTAGCCCGCCTCGTAGCTGCCGGTTGCCTGCTCGCCGAGCGTGACGGGTGGCCCGGTGGTCAGGGCGTCGTGGTCATCCTGGTAAAGCCCGGCCAGCAGGGCGACGCGGTCGGCTTCGCGGCGGGGCGTGCCGTGGCGCGTGCTGCCGGGGCGGCGGCGGTCGAGTTGGGCCTGGATGGCGGCGCGCTCCAGCCACAGTCCGGGCGGGCAGCCGAAGACGATGGTGACGATGCCGGGGCCGTGCGATTCGCCCGCGCCGGCAACGGAGAAGAGGGGGCCGCCGAGAAGTTCCATGGGGCAATTATGCTATAATGCGCCCATGGCAACAATTACGCTTGAAGTTCCGGATGAGTTGGCAGAGCGATTGGAATTTATGGCCGATCGCCTGCCCGATGTATTGACCAATATCCTCGATAACAATGGTGTGCCGGCCGACGCCTTCGTTGCCAACCCAGCTTGGCACGAGGCAATGACCTTTATGCCCAACGCCCCGGCAGTCAAAAGTAGTATAAAATTCAA
>CALLZA010000246.1 GCA_937858165.1 uncultured Ardenticatenia bacterium | reverse complement strand
ACTTCTACTTTTTGACGATTCGTCTTCCCTTCTGTGTATGTTGTGTTCTGTTGTTTTTGCTGCGTGACATATTCGAGTACCTCTGTCGTTGTTGTCTGGTGAACATTGCTGGTTATCCTCATTGTTGTTGTTTATTTTTTTTTTAATGTTACGGCGACCACCGAGATCTACACTAGATCGCTCGTCGGCAGCGTCAGATGTGTATAAGAGACAGGGCATGGCCTACGCCACCGACCTCGACCGCGGCCGCCGCCCCGGCACGATGGCCGACTATGAGAACCTGCTGCGCCTCTCCCAATCGTGCCACGCCCTGCACTTCGCCGCCTGGGAGCAGGTGACGGCGCAGGACGTGCCGGTCAACGTTCGCCACCTGCACCGCGTCCGCGCCGCCTTCCGGCTGACGGACAAGGTGGTGATGGAAGCCGCCCACGGCCGCGTTATCCCGGCCGATACGTTGGCGATGATGCGCATCGTCTATGGCTCGCTCGACGGCGACCCGGTGACCGGCGACGTGATCAACGTCAACAGCCCCCTGCGCTACGACGAGCGGATGCTGGGCGGGTTGATCAGCTACGCTCGGGCCGGGCAAGTGACGTTCATCACGCCGTTCATCCTGGCCGGGGCGACAAGTCCGGTGACGATAGCCGCGGCGCTGGCCCAGCAAAACGCCGAGGTGCTGGCCGGGGTGGCCCTGACACAACTCGTCCAGCCGGGCGCACCGGTCATCTACGGCGGCTTCACCACGCCCATCGATCTGCGGCGCGGCAGTCCCGCCTTCGGCACGCCGGAGTCGGCCTGGGCAGCGCTGGTCGGCGGTCAACTGGCGCGGCGCTATGGCCTGCCCACTCGCGGTAGCGGCGGGCTAACCAGCAGCCAGACAGCCGACGCCCAGGCCGCCACCGAGTCGCTGTGGTCGCTGTGGCCGGCGGTGCTGGCCGGCACCGACCTGGTCATGCACGCCGCCGGCTGGCTCGACGGTGGGCTGACTGTCTCATTCGAGAAGTTCATCCTCGATCTGGAGAACCTGGCCATGTTCCAGCACTTCCTGGCCGGCTTTGCCGTCGATGATGACGCGCTGGCCCTGGCGGCCATCGCCGAGGTTGGGCCGGGCGGCCACCACCTGGGTACAAACCACACCCAGGCGCGCTACCGCAACGCCTTCTTCCCGACCACGCTGGCCGACCGGCAGGGGCACGACGCCTGGCTGGCTGCGGGTGGGCAAGACGCGGCCCAACGGGCCAACGCTGTCTGGAAAGCGATGCTGGACGCCTATGAGCCGCCGCCGCTCGACCCCGGCGTGGCCGAGGCGCTGGACGACTACGTGGCGCG
Organism: uncultured Ardenticatenia bacterium; assembly: GCA_937858165.1. Lineage (GTDB taxonomy): Bacteria > Chloroflexota > Anaerolineae > Promineifilales > Promineifilaceae > Promineifilum. Next base: position 2,291 of record CALLZA010000246.1, on the reverse strand, counting down.
GCGGGAGCGGGAGTTGGCAGGTAGTCAGTTATACGAGTAAGACACTCCCATGACTCACTTCTTCCCCTACGACGAACTCACCTGGCCCGAAGTCGCCGCCCTGCGCCGCGACACGCCGCTGGTCATCCCGCTGGGCGAGGGGTACGACCTGGCCCAACTGGCCGAGGCGCTGGGCGACCCCGCGTCCGTCGGACTGCTACCGCCCATCCCCTACGGCTGGCCCGGCAGCGGTTTGGAGACGGCCGCCGCGCCATTCGCCCAGATGGTGTCCAATCTGCTCGACAGCCTGCAAGACGACGGCTTTAGCCTCGTCTATGCCCTGCACCCGCAGGGGCTTGAACTGGGCCTCGGCCCGCGTAGCCTGGCCCAGCGGCACAGCAGTCAGTTGCGCGTCGCGCCGCCTCTGCCCGCCCACGCCGAGCGCGACAAGTGCGTTCTCGTCCCCATCGGCCACACGGAACAGCACGGCTACCACCTGCCGCTTAGCACCGACACGCTCATCATCGAGGCCATCGGCCAGGGCACGGCGGCGGCCGTGCCCGATCTGGCCGTCTGCCTGCCCCCCTTCCCCTATGGGGCCAGCACCCACCGGTCGTCCTTCGCCGGCACGCTCAACGTCGGCGGGCGGGCGTTTGAGAATTTCTGGCTGGCGGTAGTGGATGCGCTTGTGCAGCGCGGCTTCCGGCTCCACTACCTCATGAGTGGCCACGGGGGCAACTGCTCCTTCCTGGTCAACGTCGTCAAATACGCCGGCGAACGCCACCGGCGTATCTTCTGCGCCACGGCTTGGCTGCACACCAACGGCCACATCGCCGGGCCGGTGCTGAGCGCCACGCGCCTCTCCGGCCGCGGCGGCATGGGGCACGCCGGCGAGCTGGAAACGGCCATGATCCTGGCCCTGCGCCCTGATCTAACCCGCATGGAGCGCGTCGTGGACGAGACCGACTTCGTGGCCACAGAGAGCTACTACATGGACTGGATCGAGGGTGGCGCACTGGTGGCCAACCCGCCGTGGGACGACGACACAGCCACCGGGGCGTATGGCGCGGGCAGCCTGGCGACGGCCGAACACGGCCGCCTATGGCTCGACGCGGCCATCGCCGAGAAGGCCGCTCACGTGCGCGAGATTCACGAGCAGTATTCACGGCGCGAGGAGAGGCGCGAGGCGGGCTATGGGCTGTGGGGGATGACGGCGCGTGGTTAGTTTTCTAGAGTTGCCCTATAAGCCTCTCATACTCGTCATGCGGACCAATCTAGAACCAGAGATTGGTGTCATCGTCGCGCAGACCAGGGCGCGATAGTCCTGACCAATGCGAACGGAGAAGACAGGCTGTCGCTTGCCAACACACTTGAAGAAAACCCCCCGCGCATAGGGGTTGATCTGCCATAGTCTATAAGGCGCGATCGGCCCAACGACGCACTTCTTCCGGCAAGGCCCGGTAGTGCTTCCAGAACTGCGGCGTCGCAACTGACCTCATTCGGGGATGAGCCTGCCCTCATTATCAAACGACAGAAGCTTTATCCGCCCGGCGCAATGTTCTGCCAAAGTCATGCATGTCTTAGCAATGTACCAGCAAAAGCAAATCGCTCAACATATGAAGCTCAGCGCCGGGTTTTCCTCTTGCAAAATCGGCCGGTCGATGCCAAACGAACTGATGTCGTAATCCGTCTGCCCGTCAATGGCCAGCTCGCTCAGAATGCGGCCGATGAGGCTGGCGAACTTGTAGGCGTGACCCGCGCCGATGGCCAGCGCGACGTTGGGCTGCTCCGGCAGCGTGGACAGCACGAAGTCGCGGTCGGGCGGCATGGCGTAGAGGCAGGTCTTGGTGTAGATGTGAGGACCGAGCATACCCGGCAGCACCCGGGCCAGAAACGCCTCGGTGCGGGCCAGTGTGGCCGCATTCAGCTCGAAGGTGCGCGTGTCGGCCGTCACCCGCGCCCCGCCCACGTCCTGCGCCGCCTTTGGCCCCGCCTCGCCGAAGACCGGGAAGCCATAGAAGCACGGCTCGTCTTGCCAGATCCAGATCGGGAAGCGGTCGGGGAAGAACTCCTCGACCAGCGGGCTGTGGAAGTAGGTCACCTGCTCCTGCGTCACGGTCAGGGGTAGTCCTGTCTCTTATACACATCTGACGCTGCCGACGAGCGATCTAGTGTAGATCTCGGTGGTCGCCGTATCATTAACAAAAAACAAAAAAAAAAACAAAAATATAAAAAAAAAAAAACAAAGCTATACAAAGTGAACGAGACCACAGATATACGACGTAAAATACATCACGAGTAGGGACCAGGAG
>CALLZA010000245.1 GCA_937858165.1 uncultured Ardenticatenia bacterium | reverse complement strand
TACTCTTGCTTCTCTCTTATAGCTATCTTTTCGGTATTACTGTTTGCTGTTGCTCTCTTCGTGTGCGTCGCTGATATATATCGGCACTTCCTTGTTTTTTTTTTAATGATTCGGCGACCGCCGAAATCTACACTAGATCGCTCGTCGGCAGCGTCAGATGTGTATAAGAGACAGGGAAGTATTGCCGGACGACCAAAACGTCGTCTTCGACGTCGACGTCGTCGCCCCCGGCCCGCGGCTCGAAGTAGGCCACGCCGACCATGAAGGCCAGCGTGCCCGCCCCGGCCAGGCCGGTCGTTTCCGTGTCCAGGAAAAGGAAGTCGCGAAAGTCAAGCGCCTCCAGCCGCGGCTCGCGCACGTAGGGCGCGCCGGCCGCCGGGCGGCTGCCCAACAGGTCGGCCAGCGCGTCGCCGCCGTGGCGGTGGGCAGTGGCGTAGACGCGGGCGATGACGAAGCAGCCACCGTCGTCCGACTCGACAACGCGCCCGCCGGGCAGCAGTTGCTCCAGCGCGCCGCGCGCCGACAGGGGGCCGCGGCGCGGCGCGCCGGCGGGCCGGGAGGCCTCCGGCGCGGCCGAGGGCAGGCGCAGTTCCCTGACCCCCTTCACCACGCCAAGGCGGCGCAAGCGCGCCATGAGCTGTTCGTCCATCTGTTCTATTTTACGTACCACAGGCGAGAGTGACAAGAGGGAAGAATGGCACGCAGATTCCGCTGATTGCACGCTGATTTTCGCTGAACAGAACAATGTGTTTTTCTCAGCGAAAATCAGCGCCAAATCAGCGAAATCTGCGTGCCATTCTTCTCCGATTTCCTTTTGCTCTATTCGCGATTACAATAGTGGCCTATGGGCGCAGACAACCCGTTTTTCCACCGTGGGGCCATCCGCCGCGTCGAGGAGTTCGTCGGCCGCGAGGCGGAGATCGCGCAGACGTTGGACCTGTTGCGCAACGGCCAGAGCGTGTCGCTCATCGGGCCGCGGCGCATCGGCAAGAGTTCACTGCTGCTCCACCTGGGCCAGCCGACGGTGCGCGCCGCCCATCGCCTCGACCCACCCCACTCGCTGTTCGTCATGCTCGATTGCCAGGAGTTGGCCGGTTCACCGCCGGAAGAGGTCTACGAGTTGATGCTCGACGGCCTGCTGGAGGCAGCCACAGTCGCCGGGCTGGCCTTGGAGACAGCCGGGCAGCCTGGAACCTACCGCGCCCTCGACCGCGCCCTGCAACAGGTCTACGCCCAGGGGGTCAGCGTCGTCGTCCTGCTTGATGAGTTCGAGCTACTGGCGGCCAACCAGCACCTGACGCCCTACTTCTTCGCCCGTCTGCGCGGCCTGACGACCAAGTACGGCCTGGCCTACCTGACGGCCAGCCAGCGCCCCCTCTTCGCCATCACCGCCGAGGAAGCCGTCCTCAGTTCGCCATTCTTCAACATCTTCGTCACCGTGCCGCTGGGGCTGTTCAGCGAGGTTGAGGCGCACGAGCTATTCGCGCGGCGGCTAAGCCGCACGGCCGTCACCTTCCCGGATGAACTGACCCGCTACCTGATGTGGCTGGTCGGCCGCCACCCGTTCTTCCTCCACATCGCCGGCTACCACGCCATGCAGGCCCTCATCGCCCGCGAGGCCCGCCCCGTGGCCCAGCCGGCTGATTTCGCCCTGCCGCTGCTCGACGGCCCCATCGAGGTCGAGGCCGAATCCCACCTCGGCTACCTGTGGCAGAACCTGACGCCGGAGGAGCAGCACGTCCTGGCCATCACGGACGGGCCGCTGGAGAGCCTCCGCCAACTGGAACAGCAGTGCCTGCTGGAACGCAGCGACGGCCAGTACCGCTACAGCAGTGAACTGCTGCGCCGCTTCGTGCGCCGCCAGGACGTGCCCGGGCTGGTGCAGGCCGGGCCGTTCGTCATCGACGAGCAGCGCCATCAGGTCTGGGGCGACAACTACGCGCTGAATCTGACCGCGTCGCAGTTCGCCATCCTTGTTCGTCTGTGCCGCAACGCCGGACAGGTGGTGCGCGGCGAAGACCTGGAGATGGCTGTCTGGGGCGACGTGCTGGTGGACGACCCCGACCGGCTGAAGACACTCATCAAGCGGTTGCGCCGGGCTGTCGATCCGCTCGGCAACTGGATCGTCAGCGAGCGCGGCGTGGGCTACGCCTTGCGGCCGCCGGACGAGGACTAGGCCGTCGCGGCCCAGGCAGACGAACCGGTGAATCGCAGCGCGTTCTCCCAGCAACAACCAGACGCCGCGCGACCGGGCCGCCGCCGGACCCATTGGGCAGCGCATTGGGCTATCGCGCTGCTGGCGCTATTGACCGCGCTGCCTCTGGCCGGCGCGGCGGCCCAGACCGACAGCCGGCCCTCCAGCTACTGGCAGTTCGCCGCCTCCACCCGTCTCGACTCGGTCGTTCTGGCCGACATTGACGCCGACGGCGTCGCTGAGATCATCGTCCTCGACGAGAACGGCCGGCTCTGTCTCTTATACACATCTCCGAGCCCACGAGACCGTACTAGATCTCGTATGCCGTCTTCTGCTTGAAAAAAAAAAAAAACACCAAAAAAAAAAAAAAACAACACATTATATGTTCTCACATAATGTATTGAACAGAAAGATAATTACAGGATAAACGCGATAGTTGTGAATGAGTCAAGTCCAAGAATATCACAGTACCACAGTGATACTTGTGTACTCGTAAGATAACACACAAGAATTTCGAGAGCAAAGATAGTGACA
>CALLZA010000244.1 GCA_937858165.1 uncultured Ardenticatenia bacterium | reverse complement strand
GTCTGACATTTGCTGTGCGTTTGTTCTGTGTATGAGTGTTAGTCGTTCACGGTGCCACATGCTGCCGTGGTACTGCGCACGTAGGATTGGTAGCATGGTGGCTGTCTGTTTTGGGTGTTGGTTTTGTTTTTCAAGCAGAAGACGGCATACGAGATCTAGTACGGTCTCGTGGGCTCGGAGATGTGTATAAGAGACAGGCGCCTGACCACGGCCGTCGCCGGCGCGGCGGGCGTAGTCGCGGGCGTAGAACAGGGCCCGCTCGGCCGCCGGGAAGTCGCCCAGGTTCCAGGTGATGGCCCCCAACTTGAGCCGCAGGGCGCTGATGGCGGCGTCAGCCGGCGTCTCCTCGGCCTGCAAGAGGGCCAGGGCACGCTCCACCGCGGCGCGGGCCGACGGGTAAGCGCCGCTGCGCTGGGCGCTGTCGCCGGCGCGCTCCAGGTAGGCCGCGGCCCGCGCCCCAGCCCCGGCCAGGGCGTAGTGCTCGGCGATGAGGCCCAGGTATTCGCCCAGCCGGCCGCCGGCGTTCAGCTCCAGCCAGCGGGCGACCCGCGCGTGGTGTCGCCGCCGCGTGCGCAGCAAGACGGTCTGGTAGGTCACCTCGCGCAACAGATTGTGCTTGAAGGTGTACTCGGTCGTCCCGGCGAACACGGAACGTTCGCGGCGGACGATCAGTTCGCGCCGTGCCAGTGAGTCGAGCAGGCTTTCCAGCGTGTGCTCGTCGCCACTGTGGGGCAGTTCGGCGTCGTCGGCCAGTGTGCCCACGGCGTCGTCCCAGAACACCCGGCCCACGACGGCCGCCCGCTGGAGCACCTCGCGCTCGGCGCGCGGCAGGCCATCGAGCCGGGCCTGCAACAGTCCGGTCAGCGTCGCCGGAACCTGGATACCCTGCAGCCGGTCGGGCCGAATGCGCCAGACCTCAGAGGTTCGGCGCGAACCTCTGAGGTCTGAATCAGCCAGTGACGACTGCTCATCACTCGTCACTCGCTCGATTACGCCCTGCTCAATGAGCATCTTGACCAACTCTTCGATGTAGAACGGGTTGCCCTCGGCCCCCTCGACGATGAGCCGGCGCAATGCGTCGGGCACGGCGTCGGCACGCTTGAGGATTTCGTCCACCAGGGCCAGGCTGGCCACCGTATCCAGCGGGTTAAGCTCGATGACCCGAAAGCCGGGCAGGTCGTGGCCCCAATCGGGGTGTCGCTCGAACAGCGACGGCCGCGCCAGACACAGGACGAGCAGATGGGCCGGCGCGCCGTCTTCGGCCGCGGCCCGGGCCAGGCGACCGATGAGATCGAGCGAACTGTCGTCGGCCCAGTGAATGTCTTCGAGCAGCAGGGCAATGCCGCGCTCGGCGGCCAGGGCGCGCATGAAGCGCACGAAGCGGGCCTGGGCCACGGCAACGAAGTCCGGGCTGCCGGCCAGACGGGCCACCGCCGGGCTGGCCGAAAAGTCGAAGCCCAGCCAGTGGCCGACGATATCGGCCTGATTGGCCAGCAACTCCATGCCGGCCGCATCCAGCCCGGCCCGGCGCGTCGTGACAAAGCCGTGGCGGAACTTGCTCAGGGCAACAGCCGGGCTGTCGCTGTCCAGGATGTCGAAGCGGAAGGCGAACACGTCGCGCCACAGGCTGAACGGCACGCCTTGCAGCGCCGGTGTCGCCCGCCCCTTGAAGTAGCGCACAAGCTCCGGTCGAAGGTCAACCCAGTTGTCGAACTCATAGAGCAGGCGGCTCTTGCCCACGCCCGCCTCGCCGACGATGGTCAGGACGCGCGGCCGCGCCTCGGCCACAGCCTCGCCAAAGGCGGCCTGGAGCGCGGCCAGCTCGGCGTCGCGGCCGATCATGCGTGTCTCGACCCCCTCCACGCCGCGGCTGTTCAGCCGGAAGGCGCGCGGCTTCGGCCGCAGCACGACGTAGGCCGGCACCGCCTCATGCCGCCCGCGCACCTGGATGGGGCCTAGCGCCCGCGCCTCGAAGACGCCGCGCACGTGGCGATAGGTGTTGTGGGCCACCAGCACCCCGCCCAGCGGCGCGGCCTGCTCCAGCCGGTTGGCCAGATTAACCGTGTCGCCCATCGCTGTGAACTCGCGGGTCAGCCCAACCTGGCCCAGCAGCACCGGGCCGGTATTGATGCCGACGCGCAACTCCAGGCTGATGTCTGTCTCTTATACACATCTGACGCTGCCGACGAGCGATCTAGTGTAGATCTCGGTGGTCGCCGTATCATTAAAAAAAAAAAAAAGAGATACACAGACTGATGCCTGCTGACTTACACGTACTGACACGGCACAAAAGGCACATAATAAAGAAGAATGACTACAGAGAGAGAGAGGACAG
>CALLZA010000243.1 GCA_937858165.1 uncultured Ardenticatenia bacterium | reverse complement strand
TGTCTATGGTCAGCATATGATACGGTCATGTGATAGCTTCCACGATCGATTGTTTTTTTTTTTTTCAAGCAGAAGACGGCATACGAGATCTAGTACGGTCTCGTGGGCTCGGAGATGTGTATAAGAGACAGCTATGGCATCCGCGCGACCGTCAGCAACGCTGAGGCGGCCGAGTCCGGGCAGGTCATCGTCCTGTCGGTCAAGCCGCAGAACCTGGCCGAGGTTATGCCCGGTATCCGCGGCCACCTGCGGCGGCAAGACCTGCTGCTGTCGATTCTGGCCGGTACGCCCATCCGTAAGCTGGCCGACGGCGTGGCCCACGCCGCCGTCGTCCGGGCCATGCCCAACACCCCGGCCCAGATCGGCCAGGGCATGACTGTCTGGACGGCCACGCCGGAGGTGACGACCGACCAGCGCGGCCAGGCCCAGGCCATTCTCGGCGCGCTGGGCGTGGAACTGTTCGTCGGCGACGAGGGGTATCTCGACATGGCCACCGCCCTCAGCGGCACAGGCCCGGCCTACATCTTCATGTTCATGGAGGCGCTGGTCGATGCCGGGGTGCATCTGGGCTTCTCGCGCCGGGTGTCGGAGCAGTTGGTCTTCCAGACGATGCGCGGCTCGCTCGAGTATGCCGCCCAGTCGGGCAAGCACGTGGCCGAGTTGCGCAACCAGGTCACCTCGCCCGGCGGCACGACGGCCGCTGCGCTCTACCACCTAGAGAAAGGGGGGCTGCGCACCGTTCTCTCCCGCGCCATCTGGGCCGCCTATCAGCGGTCGGTGGAGTTAGGGCAGGGGGAGAAGGTGAAGGGGCCGGGGGGGGAGAATTAGGAATGACGAATTGAGCGATGGAGCGCGGCCCGCTCGCCCTGTGGAAGAGGGTTGGGGAGAGGGCAGCGAGCGACGAGTGACGAGTGACGAATTGAGCACTTCCCCAACCGTCGTGTTGCAAGAGGGCGGCCAGTGGTGGCGGTTCGAGGGGTATGAGCGGGCTGTTGTCGCCTGGCGGGCGGATGAGGTGGCGGCGGCCGTGCGCGAGGTGGAGCGAGCGGTTGAGGCAGACGGTCTGCTGGCCGCTGGCTACCTGGCTTACGAGGCGGCCGCAGCCTACGGACTGAGTGTCCACCCGCCGCTGCCCGACGGCCCGCCCCTGCTGTGGTTCGGCCTCTTTCGCCGGCGCGCCGCCATCCTGGCGGCGTCTTCGTCCGACGGCCGCTACCGCTTCGGCGAATGGCAACCCGCGCTTGACTTTCCCACCTACGACGCCGCCCTCAACCGCATCAAGGCGGCCATCGCCCGCGGCGATACCTACCAGGCCAACTTCACCTTCCCGTTGCGCGCCGCTTTCGATGGGGATTCGCTGGGCCTGTTCGCCGCCCTCAGCACCGCGCAGCGGGCAGAGTACGGCGCGTACCTCGACCTGGGGCGCTTCGTCATCTGCTCCGCCTCGCCGGAGTTGTTCTTTCGACGCGACGGGGAGCGCATCGAGTCGCGGCCGATGAAGGGCACAGCCCACCGCGGCCTGACGGCAGCCGACGACCGCGCCCAGATTGAGTGGCTGCGCCGCTCGGAGAAGAACCGCGCCGAGAACGTCATGATCGTGGACATGATCCGCAACGACCTCGGCCGCGTGGCCCGCGTCGGCAGCGTGGCTGTGCCGGCGCTGTTCGCCGTCGAGCGCTACCCGACGCTGCTGCAAATGACCTCGACCGTCACCGCCCTGACCGACGCGCCGCTGAGCGACGTGCTGGCGGCGGCCTTTCCCTGCGCCTCCATCACCGGCGCGCCCAAGAAGCGGACGATGGAGCTGCTGCGCGAGCTAGAGGTTGGGCCGCGCGGCGTGTACACCGGGGCCATTGGCGTCGTCTTGCCCGGCCGGCGGGCGCAGTTCAACGTCGCCATCCGCACCGCCGTCATCGACCGGGCGCGGGGCACGGCCGTCTACCATGTTGGTAGTGGCGTCGTCTGGGACTCCGAGGCCGCGGCCGAATTCGAGGAGTGCCGCCTTAAGGCCAGGGTCCTCAGCGCGCCGCCCACGCCGCCGTTCCAACTGCTGGAGTCGCTGTTGTGGACGCCGGGTGAAGGGTACGCTCTGCGCCCGGAACACCTGCGGCGGCTGGCCGACTCGGCCGAGTACTTTGGCTACGCGCTGGACTTGTCGGCGACAGAGCGGCGGCTGGACGCACTGTCCGCCGGATTGACCGCGCCGAGCAAGGTGCGGCTGCTGGTCGGGCCGGGCGGCGAGATGGCGGTCGAGGCCCGTCCGCTGGCCGAGGGCGCGCTGCCGGAGCCGCTGCGACTGGGGCTGGCGCGGGAGCCGGTACATTCGGGGGACATGTGGCTTTATCACAAGACGACGCGCCGCGACGCCTACGACAATGCCCGCGCCGCCCGGCCCGATTGCGACGAGGTCATCCTGTGGAATGAGCGCGGCGAATTGACCGAGGCCACGACGTCGAATCTGGTGCTGGAGCTGGACGGGGGGCGCTGGACGCCGCCGGTCAGCGCCGGGCTGCTGGCCGGCACACTGCGGGCGCGCCTGCTGGCCGCGGGGGAGATTGCTGAGCGGACATTGACCCCGGCCGACCTGGCCCGCGCTGAACGCATCTGGCTGATCAACTCCGTGCGCGGCTGGCGGGTCGGTAAGCTACTCCCCTAGCTCTCGCCGCAGCGCGGCCACTTGCGCGGCTAGCTCCTGGACACGGCGGCGCAACTCCTCCTGCTCCACGACTTGCTCCTCCAGCAGCGCCAACTGTTCACGTAGCTCAAACTCGTAGGTCGCCAGTTGGCGCACGGCCAGGGCGTTGAAGGTGTTCTGCTGCTCGACGACGTGCTGCACGTACCAGCGGGAGGCGACGTTGTTCCAGGCGGTGCGGAAGCGAGCGATGAGTGGGCCAAACAGAGGCACGTTGGAGACGAATGGTCGCTCGACAACCGTCGCCGCCGCGGCTAGCCCGGCCAGCGCCGCGTCGTCGAACGCGTCCTGCCGGGCGCGGTCGCGCAGATCGTCCAGAGCCTGTCTCTTATACACATCTGACGCTGCCGACGCGCGATCTAGTGGAGATCTCGGGGGTCGCCGTATCATTCAAAAAAAACATCAGAAAGACCGACGACGGCAGTCGTAGACGACAATCATATACACACAAGACACAAACTTACAACTAACCATAGAAAACAGACCGAAACATAGAAAACAACGCGGAACAAA
>CALLZA010000242.1 GCA_937858165.1 uncultured Ardenticatenia bacterium | reverse complement strand
GGTTGATGCGTGTGTGATACTTCGTTTTGTGGATATGTGTTAGGCGCGTTGTGGATGCTTTTTCATATGTTGTTAACAAGTCATATGTGTACGGGTAAATGTGTACTACTTGTGTAGAGCGAGTTGTGACATGTATAGTTCGTGTTGTTGTTTTTTTTTTTTTCAAGCAGAAGACGGCATACGAGATCTAGTACGGTCTCGTGGGCTCGGAGATGTGTATAAGAGACAGCTCTTCTCCTCTCCGGCGACAAACTCACGATGGATGACGTGGTGGCCGTGGCCCACGGCCGCCCCGTTGGCCTCGACCCGGCGGCGGTGCCGGCCATGATGCGCTCGCGGGCGGCCGTCGAGCAGCTCGTGACCGAGGGGCGCGTCGTCTACGGCATCACCACCGGCTTCGGCCGCTTCAAGGATCGCGTCGTGTCGGCCGATGAGGTGCGCCAACTGCAACTCAACCTCGTGCGCAGCCACGCCGTCGGCGTGGGGCCAGACCTGCCGGAGGAGGCGGTGCGGGCGATGATGGTGGCGCGGGCCAACACGCTGGCCCTGGGCTACTCCGGCGTCCGTCCGGCGGTGGTGCAACTGCTGCTGGACATGCTCAACGCCGGCGTCACCCCGCGCATCCCGGCCCAAGGTTCGCTGGGGGCCAGCGGTGACCTGGCCCCGCTGGCCCATCTGGCGCTGGTGGTGGTGGGCGAGGGGGAGGCGCGGATTGGTGGCCAACTGATGGACGGCGGCGCGGCGCTGGCCGCGGCCGGGTTGCGACCGGTCGTGCTGGAGGCCAAAGAGGGGCTGGCTCTGCTCAACGGCACGGCACAGATGGTCGGCATGGGGGCGCTGTTCACGCGGCGGGCGATCAACCTGGTGCTGACGGCCGACATCGCCGCCTGCCTGTCGCTGGAGGCGCTGCACGGCACCGACCGCGCCTACGACGCCCGCGTCCACGCCCTGCGCCCCCATCCACGCCAGATCAACTGCGCCGACTTCCTGCGCCGCCTGCTCGACGGCAGCCGCCTGCTGCGCCGCGACGACCCGCGCCACGTGCAGGACGCCTACACCCTGCGCTGCGTGCCCCAGGTTCACGGCGCGGTGCGCGACGCCATCGCCTACGCCCAGTGGGTGATCGACATCGAACTGAACACCGTCAACGACAACCCGATCATCTTTGTCGCCGATGACGGCACGATCGACGTCATCTCCGCCGGCAACTTCCACGGCGAGCCGGTGGCCCTGGCCATGGACTACGGCGCGCTGGCCCTGACCGATCTGGGCAACATGAGCGAGCGGCGCTGCGCCCGGTTGGTGGATGCCGACAGCAACGGCGGCGTGTTGCCCATGTTCCTGACCGACCGCGGCGGGCTGGAGAGTGGCCTGATGATGGCCCAGTACACCGCCGCCGCGCTGGCCTCGGAGAACAAGGTGCTGGCCCACCCGGCCAGCAGCGACAGCATCCCGACCAGCGCCAACGTCGAAGACCACGTCAGCATGGGCGCGGCGGCCGTGCGCCAGGCGGGGCAGATCGTCGCCCACGTGGAGACCATCGTCGGCATCGAGCTACTGCTGGCGGCGCAGGGGGTGGACTTCCGCTGCCGCGCGATGGGCGTCGATGCTGCCTGTTTGGGCGCGGGGACGGGCGTGGCCTACCACCTCATCCGCGAGCGCATCCCGTTCCTGGATGCCGACGTCCCCCTGTCGCCCCATATCGAGGCGGCGCGGCGGCTGGTGGCCGAGGGCACCCTCAAGTGGGCGGTGGAGGAGCGGCTGCAGATGGCCTAGGGGTTATGACGGTAGTCGGGGTTCATTCGGTCGGCCCAATCTGGGTGAAACTCATCGCTTTTCCCTGTTGACACCGGCCAAAAGTTAATTAAACTATAATGCACACTAAGTAGAAAGTCGCTCCCCGCCAGGCAATTGTTGCCCTTCTCGTTGCGATTGTCGGGAGCGACATTTTCCGGAAGTCCGTTCACTTAATTGAATCTATGAGCTACCTGGGCAGAAGGCCCAGCTGTTGGCGCATGGGTGTTAGGAGGTGTAGTGAACGGGGTATCCCTCCCCCACATTCAGTTGGCCACTTTGCACTGTTGAGTTCCATGAGCAGTTTGGTATAGCCGTATCAAGCATCAAGGCACCGGATAGAGCGATGAAAGCAAAGTTAGGTCTTCTTGTAGTTGTGCTGTTGGTCGTGGCGATGATTCCGGCGCCGGCGATGGCCAGTGGTCAGGCTAAGCCCCAGAAGACGGGCCAGTTCGTCACCTACCACACCGGCTCTACCAACAACACGTGGCGGCTGGTCAACATGGATCTGAAGAACGTGCCCGGTTACGGCAGCATGCTCGGCGAGCCGGGCGTGATCATCACCTGGGGCTTCATGAGCGACGGCAGCTACGTCGATCGCGGTGCGATTGTCGATGTCGTCCGTATTCGCGCCACCGGCCCGAATAACTAAGTCGCCCTTTCGTCGGCGTGGCGGCCGCCACGCCGACGACCTAATTGACGGATAGCGCCCCCGGCAACACCTGCCGGGGGCGACAACTCCTCTCCATCAGCAGACCGAGGTGTGTAAGTAATAATCGCTAGATACCGTGCGTTTTGGCGACTACTTAATGGGAAAAAAGACCGGTACAATAAGCCGATTGACACTGACGGTTTTATTCAATATGATGGAGTTAATCTCGTGGAAATAGCTCTTGGCGGGTGACATAATTGCTTATAACTGGTATGTCAACCTGAGAGGCTGTTTCATACTCATTTATCGCGTGCCGGTGTAGCTCTCGCCTGCATATACCATACCCGGGCGAAAGCAAGGGAGAACAAGTAGCTATATGGTGAGATTTCCTGACGCTCTGTGAGCGGGCCTTCATGATTTGCCGTAACTCACTTCTGTAAGCTCAGTTAGTAGAGATAGGACAAAGCGATGAAAGCTAAAATGGTGGTTCTCGTAGTCGTGCTTCTGTTGGTGGCGATGGTTCCGGCCATGGTGATGGCCAAGAGCCAGGCCAAGCCAGAGAATACCGGTCGGGTGACTCTTGACACTGTCTCTTATACACATCTCCGAGCCCACGAGACCGTACTAGATCTCGTATGCCGTCTTCTGCTTGAAAAAAAAAAGAATACACAAACATCAGAGATAAAAGAACTCTGATAACTGAAGCACACCAATCATACGAATACCAACAAACAAGTTGCCAAAATGCAAATAGCAAAA
>CALLZA010000241.1 GCA_937858165.1 uncultured Ardenticatenia bacterium | reverse complement strand
CCACTTTCACACTCCTGATCTGTTCCTTCCCCTTCTCTGTTTTTCGTGCTTTCATCGCGTACCACATGCTATTGACCTACTATCTTTTTTTTTTTTAATGACACGGCGACCACCGAGATCTACACTAGATCGCTCGTCGGCAGCGTCAGATGTGTATAAGAGACAGCCTTAGGCCGCTCGGACACGCCACCGCGGACGAGGTTACCGGAGCGGACACCCCGCCCTGAAATCGGGAGCCTGCGCCGCCCGTCAGCGCACCAACAGCGCGACCGCCGCAACGACCGACCCCGCGAGCGCCGCCCGCTCGAAGGTCAGCTGGCTCAGCCGCCGCAGCAACAAGATCCCCAGCCACGTCCCGACCAACACCACCGGCGCGAGCAGCGCGGACAGCCGCAGCGTCTCGGCCGGGAACAGCCCCAGCGACGCCGAGAACGGCAGCTTCGACACGTTGACGATGAGGAAGAACCACGCGCTCGTCCCGATGAACCGCATCTTCTCCACCCGCATCGCCAGCAGATAGAGCGTCATCACCGCCCCCGCGGCGTTGGCGGTCATCGTCGCGAACCCCGCCAGCACGCCCGCAGCCACCGCCGCCAGCGGGTGCTCGGCTCGGCTCACGGGCGTGCCCGACCCCCCAACCTCAGGTATGCCGCCCGCCCCAGTCGCGCTGTCGGCATCAGCGCCGCCGCCCCCACCGCCCGCAGCTGCGGTCATGCCGCCCCGGCGACGCTGCCAGAGTTGGACGATCACCATGACGGCGATCAACCCGCCGATGCTGCGCCGCACCACGGTGTCCGACACGAACCACAGGAACACCGCCCCCAGCGCCAACCCCAGCAGCACGCTTGGCAACAACCGCCGCAACAGCCCCCCGTCGCCCCCTCGCCCATACCGCGCCACCGCGACAGCCCCATCCCCGGCCACGCCCTGGACGACGACCGCTACGCCTGGTACGCTGTGGCCGACCGGCAGGGCGGCTTTCTGCCGTCCATCCCCACCGGCATCTGGCTGCTGGCCGACCGGGAGCTGGACGAGCTGGCCACGGGGCGCAGCGTGGTCATCGTCGGCAGCCGCCAGGCCGGGCTGGGCAGCATCAGCCTGCGCCCCCTGGCCCAATCGAGCCTGACGCACGCGCTCTACCTGGGCTTTCGCATCAGCGACCGGGGCGCAGCCGGCGACCACCCCACCGCCCCAGCCGACGCCCTGTCCCAGCTCTACCTGGACGACAGCCAGCGCGCGGTCAGCGGCAGCGACGTGCAGGTGTTGGGGGTGGTGAAGGGGTTCTGGCAGGCATTGGATGGGGAGTTGCCCGTATAGACCACACCTGACAGGTTTCGGAAAACCTGTCAGGTGTTCGTAAGGAGCCACATGACCAAACACGTCCTCGTCATCGGCGCGACCCTGTTAGACACGAAAGGCAAGCCCACCGCCGGGCTGGCCCCCGGCATGTCGAACCCGGCCTCCATTCGCTCCACGCGCGGCGGCACAGCCCGCAACGTGGCCGAGAACCTGGCCCGGCTGGGGGCCGACGTCGTCCTCGTCTCGGCCGTCGGCGACGACACCACCGGCCGCCAGCTCATGATCCAGACGGCTGAGGCCGGGGTCAACCTCGACCACGTCGAGATGGTTGCCGAGCGCCACACCGGCTCCTACATCGCCCTGCTGGACGAAGACGGCCAGCTGGCCGTGGCCCTCGATGACGTCGGCGTCATGGAAGTCATCGACGCCGCCTACCTGGAAGCGCACCGCGACCTCTTCGACGACGCGGCCATGGTCATGTTCGACGGCAGCCTGAGCGAAGCGGCCATGGCAGCGGTGGTGCGGCTGGCCGGCGAATATGGCGTACCCCTGTGCGCCGACCCGTCGTCGGCCCGGCTGGCCCACAAGCTGCGCCCCTACCTGTCCCAGTTACACCTCGTCGTACCCAACGAGGTCGAAGAGGCCGCGCTGTGCGGCGTCGACTTCGCCGGCCACGACCCGACCACCAGCCTGACGCTGGCCGGCCGCCTTGTCGCTGCCGGGGTCGCCAACGTCGTCGTCACCCTGGCCGACTTCGGGCTGGACTACGCCACGGCCGATGAGTCGGGCTACATTCCGCCGTCCCACACGCGCATGGTCGACAGCACCGGCACGGGCGACGCCGTGACCGCGGCCATCCTCTTTGGCCTGCTCAACGACCTGCCGCCCATCGAGGCCATCCGCCTCGGCGCCGCCGCCGCCGCCCTGACCCTACAATCGCCCGAGACCGTCGTGCCCGACCTGAGCCTTGATATGCTCTACGATCACCTCATTGTCTAGGTTCCAGGGGCCAGGTTCCAGGGCCAGGGGAAGAGCGCTCTTCCCCTGGCCCCTGGAACCTGGCCCCTGAAACCTGTTTTCCTAGACCCTAACACATGACCAACACCCTCGGCCTCATCCTCTGCTTCACCTACATCTTCGCCATGATCGGCCTGGCCGAAGGGCTGCGCCGCTGGCGGGGCTACGGCTCCAGCTTCACGCGCAAGGTCATCCACATTGGCGTGGGCATGATGAGCTGGTTCATCCCGTTCCTGTTCACCTCCCCGTGGCCGTTCGTCGCCGCCTGCGCCGCCTTCATGGTCATCAACCTGCTCGACTGGCGCTACGGCTTCATCAGCGCCATGCAGAGCAGCAGCCGCAGCAACCTGGGCACAGTCTACTTCCCCCTGGCCGCGGCCGTCGTCGCCCTCGTCTTCTGGGACCAGCCGCCGCTGATGGTCGCCGCGCTCATGCCCCTGACCTGGGGCGACGGGCTGGCCCCGGTCATCGGCGCCGCCTACGGCAAGCGCATCTACCGCATCCACACCAGCACACGCACGCTGGAAGGCTCGGCCGGGTTCTTCGTCGCCGGGTTCGTCTTCACCTGGCTGGCGCTGTGGGTTATGCCCGGCCTGCCCGACATCAGCCCCGCCGCCGCCCTGCTGCCCGCCCTGGCCATCATGGCCGTCACCACCCTCATCGAAGCCGTCTCCATCTGGGGGCTGGACAACCTGACCGTGACGGCGGCGGCGATTCTCATCCTGCGCGCCTGGTCCTTCTGAGATACGACATACGAAATACGAGTGAAGAGGGATACCCCTCTTCACTCGTATTTCGTATCTTGGACAGGTCGCGGGTTCAGCGAGTCGCCTCTCTGAACCCGCCACTCAGCCTAGTCGTTGTTCAACGGGCTGCACTGGTAGTTAGCGGTCATGCCTACCAGGGAGGCCGATTCGCCGTACACCCCGTCGAGAGCCGGGGACGGCGAGTACATCTCAATGACGATCTCGTCCGTGCCCGCCGGTACGTTGGCCAGGTCGAAGACGAGTAGGTTGAGCAAGTCACCCTTGTTTGGCGCGGTCGGCTTCACCGTCTGCGTCACACCACCGGCGGTGACCGTCACCCATACCGGGCGATTGTCCTTGTCGTTGTCAACCACGGCCAACTCGATGTGGAACGTCTCTGGGCCGAGCGGGGCCTGTCTCTTATACACATCTCCGAGCCCACGAGACCGTACTAGATATCGTATGCCGTCTTCTGCTTGAAAAAAAAAAAAACACCACACACTCACTCGCACGCATACTGTGACCTAACCACAATACATCAACTACGACACAACTATAACAATACTACACATAGTAATAGAATACCATAATCCTGCTAAAAATGTAGCACACCATCAGACAAGTA
>CALLZA010000240.1 GCA_937858165.1 uncultured Ardenticatenia bacterium | reverse complement strand
CCTCTGTGTCCTTCATCGTGTTTTTTTTTTTAATGTTACGGCTCCCACCGAGGTTTACGCTAGACCCCTCGTCGGCAGCGTCAGATGTGTATAAGAGACAGGTGTAAATCCGCGTCCATCCGCATCATCCGTGTTCTATCGCTTCCGTTACTCGCGTAGGATGGCCGGCAGGGCCACCGTGCCGAACGGCAGGTACTCCTTGATCATCACGTGGTCGGACGACCAGCAGCCGGCGTCAAACATAACCGTGTCGGAGTCGCTGCCGTTGGCCGTCTGTGCCCACAGGCTGACGGTGTGGGTGCCCACGGCCAGCCCCTCCCAGAAGCCGCCCATCGACACGTGCCGGCCGACGCTGCCGCCCACTTCGGCCGCCTTCAGAATAGCGCGGATGCGGCCGGTGGCCGTGGCGGCATCATCGATGCGCAACTCGTAGCGCAGGCCGGTGCCGTTGGTGGCCGAGGCGTAGACGCGGCCGTGGAAGGTGGTCTCGACCAGCGAGTCGGTCGACTGCACCTCGAACGTGCCCAGGTCGCCGATCTTGGTATACGTGCTGGTAACATTGTCGATAGCGGTACAGGACGGTTGGAGTACATGGGTGACGATCGACGGTCGGGCAGTGGACGCGGCGTTGAGGCGGCCGGCGGCGAAACCGGCCGCGGCCAGCAGCGCCGCCAGGGCGACGACGAACAGGGTTGCACTCCGCAATTGGGAACTGTTTCTAGGCGACATGAGACTCTCTCCTTGTCTGGCCGGGGCTGCCGGAAGGGCATGTGAGCCGCAATGTTGGCGCGAGCAGGCGCAGTTGCCGCAACTGGCAAGGCGGCGGGGGTGACCAGATGTCGTTTGGCCTGCTGCCAGACAGTATAGGCGATAGGCGCGGCCGACTCAAGAGGGTATTTTACCCATGACCCTACTTCTTCCACCGCCACGGCAACCACTCGCTCATCCCGCCGACCATCTCCGTCACGTGGTAGTCGCTCAACGGCCGCGTGCGCCAGTTGAAGCGGATGGTCAGCAGGCGGGCCAGGAAGAAGAGGGTGATGGTGATCCAGGCGACCTGTGTACGATCAAAGGGCGTATATTGCACCAGCCCCATGTAGAGCAGCGCGCTGAGGATGACCAGCAGCGTGTTGTACTGCCCCGGCCGCAACAGTTCCGGCGTGTCCCCGGCCATCAGATCGCGCATCAGGCCGCCGCCGACGCCGGAGACGGTGGCGATCAGGATGATGGCTGGCAAATCCAACCCGCGCACCCGGGCCAGCTCCGCGCCGATGATGACGAACATGGGCACACCGGCGGCGTCGATGACCGAGACGACCTTGGGCAGCAGCCGGTCGCGGTTGAGGCGGCGGCCGACGACGGTGACCCCGGCCACCGCCACGAGCAGGATGAAGATATAATTGGGGTCGATGAGCACCACCGGCAGCCGTTGCAGGAACAGGCCGTCGCGCAATAGCCCGCCGCCGAAGGAGGAGACAAAGGCGATGACGAAGACGCCCACAACGTCGTACCCCTTGCGCCAGCCGACGATCGCCCCGCTGATGCCCCACAGGAGCAGGGCGAAGTATTCGAAGTAGAGGGGGGGGGTGAAGTTGTCCATGATGAATTACGAATTACGAATTAGGGATTAAGAACCAACAGCGAACGCTCTGAATTCCTAATTCCTAATTGAAGATTTCCGCCCAGTCTAGCGCCATATCGACCACCGGCCAACCCTGGGCGGCCGCCTCGGCCAGCAGGCGGCCGGCGCGACGGTCGTAGGCGTATTCGCGGGCGGCGTCGGTGTGGCGGATGACCAGGGGCAGGCGCGGGCCGTCGCCGGCGGCCGTCCAGCGCAGCAGGGCCAGGTCGCCGTCGCTGTTGCCGGCGGCCAGTTGCGGCCGGCGGCCCATCTCGCGCTCCACACAGCGCGGCTTGTCCTCCCCGTCGTGGAAGAAGTCGGGGTGATAGCCGCGCACCAGCAGCGACGGGTCGAGATGGGATTCGCGGGGCACGAAGTTGCTGCCCAACACGCGGCCGGGGGCCACGCCGTAGAGGTCGGCCGAGAGGACGCGCACGAAGGCGGCTTCGTCGGCCGTGGTGATGACCACGGTGAAGTCGCGGCTCTGCAAATGGCGGATGAGTTCAACCATCGGCCGGTAGACGAGGCCGCTGACGCCGACGCCGAAGCGCGGATGGCGCCAGCGCCCGGCCCAGTCGCGCACCCAGGCGGCGAAGTCATCGTCGCTCATCTCGCTGAAGGGCACACCGGCCAGATCGCCGAGAATCTCGGCCCACTCGCTGCGCTGAAAGATGTTGTCGAAGTCGGCGTGGTCGTTGGTGAAGACGGCCCGCAGCGCCCGGCGCGACAGCCCCAGCGGCTCGTGGCGGGCCAACTGGCGGTAGCGGGCCAGCAGGGCGTAGATGTGGATCATCAGTGGCTTTTCGCACCACAGCGTGCCGTCGTTGTCGAAGACGGCCAGCCGCTCGGCCGGGGGCACGTAGCGCGGCCCGCCGGGATCGGTCACGGCGTCGATGAACGACAGCAGCGTGTCGCGGAGGGGGCCGGCGCGCCAGGAAAGCATATCCATTACGAACTACGAATGAAGAGCGCTCTTCATTCGTAATTCCTAATTACCCGGCGTAGTCCGCTTCAATGGCATCCACCGCCGTCAGACAGGCGTCGTCGGTCTCGTTGGGGTTGTAGCGGGTGCTGAACCAGGCGTCGAGGATTTCGCGGGCGATGACCTCCGACGTGCGGCGCAGCGACAGGCAGAGGACGTTGGCGTTGTTCCACAGGCGCGCCCCGCGAGCCGTCTCGGCATCGGCACACAGGGCGGCGCGAATGCCGGGCACTTTGTTGGCGGCGATGGTGACGCCGGTTCCGGTCCAGCAGAAGAGGATGCCTTCATCGGCCGCGCCGGCGGCCACCGCCTCGGCCACGTGGCGGGCAACATGGGGCCACGCCACGGTCGTCGCCCCGCCCTCAACGCCCTCGGCCGCCGCGCCGACCCATTCCACCTCGTGCCCCCGCCGCCGCAGTTCGGCCACCACGGCATCGGTGACCAGGGTGCGTTCGTCTGATCCGACAGCTAACTTCATATGCCACTCTCTCTCGTGCCTCGCGCTTTCCGAAGTGCGTGGTCCGTCCCCGGAGTTCGGTCGTCGTCTGCGCGCCGCGCCCGAAGGGGAGTCCACACCGGTTGATTTCTTTAAGGTTATGCTATTTTATTATGAGCTGGTCACAACAAAGTCAGTTGGCCTTTTGGCTCAGACCTCTGAGGTCTTTCGAGACGTCAGAGGTCAGGGACGATCATGACCGAAGCGCGGCCAATTGGCAACAGGACAGGGCAATTACACACGGAAGCATGGCACGCAGATGACGCAGATTTAGACAGGCTCCACACGGGGCGTCTTGGTGTGAGCCGATTCCTCGCGCCGCGCCCGCTGGACGATCTGGAAGCGGTCGAAGAGGGTGACGATGACGCTGAACAGCAGGATGAAAAAGAGGACGGCCGCTTCGTCCAGGTCGCGCGTGCTCGGCAGGGCGCGATAGAGGAAGACGGCGGTAAAGTTGGCCCCCAGCATCACCAGGAACTGGCCCAGCGCGTTGGTCCAGGCGACGCCGCGGCCGGCCATGGCGGGGCTGGAGGAGGGGTCGGGTGAGACGACGGACAACGCCCCCGACACAGCCCACGGCGTGGGCGACCACG
>CALLZA010000239.1 GCA_937858165.1 uncultured Ardenticatenia bacterium | reverse complement strand
TGCGCGTAGGCGTGTGTTGCTATTCTTTACAGGTGTGTATGCATTGTGGTTCGATTTGTGTTTTGTATGTACAGCTTTTTGTCATAGCTGATGTTCGCTTGTTTTTTTTTTTTTTTCAAGCAGAAGACGGCATAGGAGCTCTAGTACGGTCTCGTGGGCTCGGAGATGTGTATAAGAGACAGGCGCGGCCGTGGCTCTCGGCCCCCTGGTTGGCGCGGCCGACGAGCAGGAAGTGGCCTGGCGGCGCGGCCGGGCGCTGTTCCATCTGCGCGACAGCCAGGGCCGCCACGGCCGCCCCGGCGCGGTCTATCTGGCCTGGCAACTGCCCAATGAATACACCGGCCCCCACGCGGCGCTGCCGCGCGGCCGACAAAAGCGCCTCAACCGGGCGCTCGCTGACCTGTTCCATGACGGGATGACGGGCAACAGCGGGCGGACGGAGGAGCGTGTTCAGTATTCGGTGGTCGGTCGTCAGTCGTCGATGGGCACGGCCGACGGAGACCTGACAGGTCTTCCGAGACCTGTCAGGTCTGATGGCGACCGCCGCTTCTACGGCGCCGCCAAGGCCGCCCTGCTGGCCCGCCACGACGGCGAACGCTACTGGCGCGGGCCAGACGGCAAATGGTACTGGCAGGGGAGCGATTAGGGCAGTGGGGCTGGGGTAGGAGCTCCCTTCCTCTAGCCCTTTTCCTCGGCAATAACTTGCACCCTTAATCGGGATAAAGCTATGATCCGACAGCATGAAGCTCCACATCCTCGATACCCACTTCCAGGGCATGGCCCAGGTAACGGCGGTCTATTTGCTGGTCGGCTCAGAGGGGCCGGTGCTGGTCGAAACCGGCCCCGGTTCCACCCTGCCGGCGATCATCACCGCCCTCGACGCCCACGGCTTTCGCCCGGCCGACATCCGTCACGTCCTGCTGACCCACATCCACCTCGACCATGCCGGGGCGGCCGGCTGGTGGGCACAGCAGGGGGCGCAGCTCTACGTCCACCACGTCGGCGCGCCGCACCTGATCGACCCCAGCAAGCTGCTGGCCAGCGCCACGCGCATCTATGGCGACAAGATGGACACGCTGTGGGGCGACTTCCTGCCCGCGCCGGCTGAACGGGTGACACCGCTCTATGACGGTGACGTGGTCAGCGCCGGCGGACTGACCTTCACCGCCCTGGACACGCCCGGTCATGCCTATCACCACCACACCTATCGCCTGCGTGACTACCGCGCCGGAGAGATCGCCTTCACCGGCGACGCGGCCGGGGTGAACCTGCCGCAGGTCAACGTCGTCGATCTGCCCGCGCCGCCGCCGGAGTTCCACATGGAGACGTGGCTGGCGACGCTCGATCGGCTGGAGGCGGCCGAGCTGACCACGATTTACCCCACCCACTTTGGCCCCATCGACGACGTCCACGGCCATCTGGTCGCCTTGCGCGGCCTGCTCATCGACGCCGTGGCCTTTGTCGCCGAACGGCAGGCGGCCGGGGTCGAGCGCGACGCGCTGCTGGCCGAGTACGTCGCCTGGAACCGTCAGCGGGCGCGGGCCAACCACATCTCGCCGTCAGCCATTGATCGGTATGAGGCGGCCAACCCGCTGTTTATGTCGGTTGATGGCATCTTGCGGTATTTGCGGAAGCGGGGAGCCGTGTAGGCAAAAACCGGGGCGGCCATACCGGCCACACCGTCAGTAAGACGCCTCACGCAAAGAGCGCCAAGAAGACCTCTTTTTGCGTTCTTTGGGCCCTTAGCGGCCTTTGCGTGAGGTCTTCTGCCTACTTGGCAATGGCCCTAGGTAGAGTCGCGCACGCGTGTTGACATCACTACCCACCCTGGTGTATGCTGTCTTTGTCCCATGTCGCCACGCCTCTCGCGCTGCGCCCATCGTTCTGCGGTCTGGAAATGGAGCCACCAACATGAAGCGCGCGAATCACTGCCACATCCTTCAAGTAACCCGCTACCTGCTGCTGCCGGTGGTCCTCATCGCTATTATGGCCCTCCTGGCTGGCGGCGGGCCGGCCGCGGCCGCGCCCACAGCCCAGGTCAACGTCAAACTGAGCGGAACCATGCGGCCCGGCGGTCGTGTTATCAGCCTGGTCTTCAGCCCCGACAGCCGGCGCGTCGTCTATATGGCCGACGCGGAGACGGCGGAAGCGTATGAGCTGTTCAGCGCGCCATCGGACGGCGGATCGCCGCCGGTGCGGCTGAGCGGGCTACTGCCCTTTCGTACACAGATTGGGCAGTATCAAGTCACGCCCGACTCCGCTCACGTGATCTATGCCGCGCCACAGGAGACGGCGGGCGTGGATGAACTCTTCGTTGTGCCCATCGCCGGTGGGCCGTCGCTGAAGCTCAACAGCCTCCTGCCGACAGGCGGCGAAGTATCCTTCTTCAGAATTAGCCCCGATGCCGCCCAAGTGGTGTATGTTGGCGACCAGCAGACGGATGGCGTTGCCGAGCTCTTCAGCGTGCCCATCGCCGGCGGCCCGGTGACCCGGCTCAACGGCCCGCTGACAGCCGGGGGCAATGTAGACTATTTTCTCATCAGCCCCGACGCCACCCGTGTGGTGTACTACGCTGACCAGCAGACGGATGGCGTTGTCGAGCTCTTCAGCGTGCCCATCGCCGGCGGCCCGGTGACCCGGCTCAACGGCCCGCTGACAGCCGGAGGCAATGTACGCTACGGTTTTATCAGCCCCGACGCCGCCCGCGTGGTATATCGCGCTGATCAGCAGAGGGATGAGGTCTACGAACTATACAGTGTGCCCATCGCCGGCGGTCCGGTGACCAAGCTCAATGGTGCCCTAACCACCGGGGGCGACACACACTTTTATGCCATCAGCCCCGATGCCGCCCGCGTAGTGTATCACGCCGACCAGCAGACGGATGATGTTGTCGAGGTCTTCAGTGTGCCCATCGCCGGCGGCCCGGTGACCCGGCTCAATGGCGCACTAACCGCTGGGGGCAATATAATCAACTACTTCATCAGTCCTGACGCCGCCCGCGTGGTCTACTCCGCCGACCAGCAGGTGAATGATGTCTACGAACTCTACAGCGTGCCCATCGGCGGCGGTACGGGCGTCAAACTTAACAGCCTGCTCCCCGACGGGGGCGATGTAGACTACTACGGTTTTGCCATCAGCCCCGACTCTGCCCGCGTGGTCTACTCCGCCGACCAACAAAGCGATGAGATCTGGGAACTCTACAGTGTGCCCATCGGCGGCGGCGTGGTGACCAAGCTCAACGGCCCGCTGACGACCGGCGGTGGCGCATACAGGCCTGTAATCAGCCCCGACGCCGCCCGCGTCGTGTATGTCGCCGACCAGCAGACGGATGATGTTGTCGAGGTCTTCAGCGTGCCCATCGGCGGCGGTACGGCGACCCGGCTCAACGGCCCGCTGACGGCCGGGGGCGATGTTTTGGGCAACAGCCCGGCGATCAGTCCTGACTCCGATCGCGTGGCCTACATTGCCGACCAGGAGACCCTCGGTAGTCTCGAGTTGTTCGTCACTTTCGACGACACCATTCTGCACCCGCCGGTTTTCATCCCGCTGGTGCGGCGCTAAAGCCGGCCGGACCGCGGGCGGCCCGCCCCCCCGGCGGGCCGCCCCGGTAGCATCCCCGGGGGCCAACACGGGCGAGGGCTCCTCACGGCCACATGCCCCCGGGGGGGGAAGGCAAAGGGACGCGGGCCCGAA
>CALLZA010000238.1 GCA_937858165.1 uncultured Ardenticatenia bacterium | reverse complement strand
TTAGTTACTGTAAATAGGACATTTAGATGTGTGATATTGTGCGTAGTTGTACTAGTTGTTTGGTGTAAGGGATCGGAGGTGAGCTTGGATATATGTTCGTGCACGAATGATCTAGTCTGTGGTTTTTTTTTTTTTTTCAAGCAGAAGACGGCATACGAGATCTAGTACGGTCTCGTGGGCTCGGAGATGTGTATAAGAGACAGGGCCGATGCCGATGACCAGCAGATTGGGCAGCCCCCAGCGCCAGGCGGGCCAGAACAGCGCCCGGAAGGCGGCCAAGGCGTCGGCCGTGCTCCAGAACACTCCGTCGTGGGTGGCGCGGGCCATGGCGAACAGCATCGCCGTCGCCGGCGGCCCGGGAATGACCAGCACCTGGGCCATCAGCCAGGCAGCGCTGATAACGAGGACGGACATATATTCGTCCCAGGCCCGGCGGGTGGCGGCGGCCACTATCGATGTGGGTCTCATGGTAATCTGGCATTAGGAATTAGGAAGCCAGAGTGGCTTATGCCGTGCGTTCTGCAATTCGTAATTCCTAATTCGTAATTCGTAATTAGCCCTTAATGCCGCTATAGCTGATGCCCTCGATGAAGTAGCGCTGGAAGATGAAGAAGATGATCGCCATCGGTACGGTGGTGAGCATCGACCCGGCCAGCAGCGAGTTCCACAGCAGGTTCTGGCCCATGCCGCCGCGCAGCAGGGCCAGGCCGAGCGGCAGCGTGTAGAGGCTCTGATTGGTCGTCACGACGATGAGCGGGTGCATGAAGTCGTTCCACGCTCCCTGGAAGCTGAAGATGATCAGGGCGACCAGTGCCGGGCGGGCGGTGGGCAAGATGACGCGGAAGAACGTCTGGAACTGCGTCGCCCCGTCGATGCGCGCCGCCTCCTCCAACTCCTTGGGCACGCTCTCGAAGAACTGCTTCATCAGAAAGATGCCGAAGGCGGTAACGACCTTGGGAATGATCAGGCCGCCATAGTTGTTGAGCAGCCCCAGCGTCTTGAGGACGATGAACATGGGGATGATCAGGACGATACCGGGGATCATCATCGTGCCCAGGATGCCCAGGAAGGCCAGACGGCTGCCGGGGAAGGGGATGCGGGCCAGCGCGTAGCCGGCCAGACTGGCGAAGAAGAGGTTGAGTACGGTGATGATCGTGGCCACGAGGGCGCTGTTGAACGTCCAGCGGCCGACGTTAAAGCTGAAGAGGCGCTGATACCCCTCCAGCGTAAACGTCTGCGGGATGAGGCCGACCGGGTTCTGGTTGATCTCCGGCAGGGTCTTAAAGCTGGTACTGATGGCCAGCAAGAACGGGTAGATGAACATCGCCGCCAGCAGGAACAGGATGCCATAGGAGATGAGCGCCTTCAGCGGGCGCAGCCAGGCGCGCTCGCCGACGGCGAGAGGGACAGGGGTATCGGAAGAAACGGCTGTGGTCATGACTGCCTCCTAGAGGTCGCCCTCGCTGCCGGTGATGCGGCGCTGAATCATCGTCAGGGTGAAGATGATGATAAACAGCAGAATGGCGATGGCGGCGGCCATGCCCATGTCGCTGTTGGCGAAGCCGTTCTGATAGACCAGATAGGCGACCGTCAGGGTCGTCTTGGCCGGGCCGCCGCTGCTCATGACGTAGATCTGGTCAAACACCTGATACGTGCCGATGAGGCCCAGGGTGATGACGAAGAAGAGCGTCGGCCGCAGCAGGGGCAGGGTGATCCGCCGGAACTGGGTCAGGGCGTTGGCGCCATCGATCTGCGCCGCCTCATAGACAAAGCTTGGCACGTTTTGCAACGCGGCCAGGAAGATGACCATCATCGTGCCGACGGTGGTCCAGGTGTTCATGAACATGATCGCCATCAGGGCCACGCTCGGCCCACTGATCCAGTCCCAAATGGTTAGACCGAGCAGTTCGGTGCGAACCCACTCCGGCGCGGTGCGGATGGTAACGCCGGCCGCTTCCAGGATGATGTGGAACAGGCCGCGCGGATCGGCCATCCAGGCCACCGGCTCCCAATTGCCCAAGGTGAGCGCCGATAATACCTGGTTGACCAGGCCGCTGCGCTGATAGAAGAAGAGGAACATCAGGCTGATGGCGATGGACGAGGTGATCGACGGAAAGTAGTAGGTGGTGCGGAAGAAGCCCTTGAAGCGTAGCCACGCCTGATTGACGATGACGGCCAGCAGGAGGGAGATGATCGTCTGGGCGGGGACGACGCCCAACGCGAAGTAGGTCGTGTTCTTCAGCGCCTTGAAGAAGTCTGCCTGGCGAATGCCGCCGCCGGCCAGTAGCGCCTGGTAGTTCTCCAGACCGATGAACTGCGCTTCGCGGGGCGGGCTGATGCCGTTCCAGTCGGTCAGGCTGAAGTAGATGGCAAAGATGATCGGGACGATGATGAAGATGCCGAAGATGAGCATCGTCGGGCTCATAAACAGCCAGCCCGCGATGGCCCGTTCGCGATCTTCACCCTTGATGCCGGATGCCGCGGCCATGGTGTCCTCCTGAATAGACCTCTGAGGCCGGCGGACAGGAGTCCGCTCCTGGCCTCAGAGGTCTAAAGACAGAACTAGACTACTGGTTGCCCAAGACTTCGGTGCCGGCTTCCTGGGTGTCGCTCAGGACCTGATCGGTGGTGTAGACACCGGTGAAAGCCTGTTGCAGGCCGGAGTTGAAGGCGTTCATCACGTCGGAGAAGCCGGGGCGGAACTGCCACGGGCGGGCGTACTCAGCGCCGGCCAGGAACGGCTCCAGATCGGGGAACTGCTCCAGCCAGCCGTCGCTCAGGCTCTGACGCGTCGGCATCGCCAGACCGAGGTCGGTCCACTGGGCCATGCCCTCAGCACCGGTCAGCCAGTTGGCCAGGGCGATGGACTCTTCCGGATGCGGCGCATCGGCGGCCACACCGTAGCAGACGGTGAAGGCCATTGTCGCGTCGCCACCGGGGCCGGCCGGCAGCTCGGTCACGCCCCAGTTGAGGTCGGGGAACTGGTCTTGCAGGAAGGGCACGATCCAGTTGCCCTCCAGGGCCATCGCTGCCACGCCCTTGCCGAACGCCTCGCCCGGCCAGCCGCTATCCAGATCGGACGGCTGGGCGGCGAACCCGTCGAGCACCATGTTAACGTAGAAGTCAGTGGCCTCCAGCGCCTCAGGCGAGTCGAGCGTCATGGCCGAGAAGTCATCGGTGGCCACAGTGCCGCCCGCCTGATACAGGAAGGCGATCCAACGGGCCATGTCGGCCGGGAGCACCAGGCCATAGACGCCGGCATCGGCGTCGGTCAGGGCCTCGGCCGCGGTGCGCATGTCATCCCACGTCCAGTCGGGTGTCGGGTACTCAACGCCGGCGGCGTCGAACAGATCCTTGTTGTACTGCAAGGCCAGGGTGCTGAAGTCCTTCGGCGGGCACCAGAAGGTGTCGTCGATGGTGAACGCCTGACGCAGACTGGGGTAGAAGTCATCGGGATCGTCCATCTGATCGCCGATGGGCATCAGTGAGTTGGCCGCTACGTAGTCGGGCAGCCGGAAGCTGTCGATGTAAAAGACGTCGGGCGGCTCGCCGCCGGCCATGGCCGTCTGGAGGACGGTATCATAGTCGGGAACCTGATTGAGCGTCACGACGACGCCGGGATTGTTGGCGTTGTAGGTATCGACCATCTCCTGCAGGCGGGCGTTCTCCGCGTCGGAGCTGGACCAACCCATCAGTTGCAGTTCGATGACGTCACCCGACGGAGCGGCCGCTTCTTCCGTCGGTTCCTCGGCCATTTCCTCCGTCGGCTCCTCGGCCATCTCTTCTGTTGGCTCCTCGACCATCTCTTCCGTCGGCTCGACTACAGCGCCGGTGTCGGCCGTCGGCTCGGCGGTCGTCTCCGTGCCGCCGCCACCACAGGCGACCAACAGCATGGCGACCAGTGCCACTACCAAAAACGTAAACCACTTCTTGGACATGATTCTTCTCCTTGCTTGACTGTCCTGTTTATGGCGAAACGTGGCGACGGTGCGGCCGGATGTGTGTTAAAATGGCCGTTCGCGACGGTTCGCCGTCTCGATGTTGCCGCGTAATCTTGCTCTTGCCGGGGCCGGTTACGCGGCATCTTCGTTAAACTCAGCGATTCGTGTGTCTGACGCGATACTCACCTCCTTCGTCTCGTTGGATATCGACCTCAACCGGTTGCCCGTTGGCGCGATAGGTGAAGGCCAGCCGCCGCCAGTGGCGAGGCAACTGGGGGCGCAGCGTCCAGCCGTCGACCGTCGGGCGCAGCCCGGCAAAGCCGAAGACGGCCGCCTGCCACACACCGCCGGTCGAGGCGGCGTGAATGCCGTCACCGGCATTGCCCCGCGGATTGCGCAAATCGGCGCGCGCGGCCAGCATGAAGTGGGCGTAGGCTTCGTCGGGCAGGCCCACTTCGCAGGCCGCCCAGGCGTGGAAGCTGGGGCCAAGTGATGAGCCGTAGCGGTGGTCGGTAATGGGCATGTAGGTATCCCAGTTAGTCTGCCAGACGCGGCTGTCGAACGCATCGCGAAAGAGGCAGAGCAGCATGATGACATCCGCCTGTTTCAGCACCTGTCGCTCGTTGGCGCCCTCGATGCCGAAGATCACCTGCAATGAGCGGTCGGCGGTACGGAAAACCTCCGGGTCGATCCGCTCGCGGTCGAAGAATCCCTCAAACTGATCGAACAGTCCTGTATCTGTCTCTTATACACATCTGACGCTGCCGACGAGCGATCTAGTGTAGATCTCGGTGGCTGCCGTATCATTAAAAAAAAAAAACAGAAGAAAAAAATCTGTCTCTTATAAAAAACTGAGGCCATAGGA
>CALLZA010000237.1 GCA_937858165.1 uncultured Ardenticatenia bacterium | reverse complement strand
TAGGTTCATGCTCTCGCGTGATGTTCGAGGATCTGCTATTGTGTGTCGGATGCGCGTGTCTCTGTCTCGTGTTCACGATAGTTTTTTTGTTCAAGCAGAAGACGGCATACGAGATCTAGTACGGTCTCGTGTGCTCGGAGATGTGTATAAGAGACAGTCGTGATCCCCACCGCTGCCGGCACCTCGGCGCTCATCGCCCATAGCGTCGGCGTGGAACTGGCGCGCCGCCTGAAGGCGCTCGACCCGACGCTGGGCGTCGTCCTCTTCTCCGCCTATGAAGACCGCGGCCGCGAAATTTGGCAGCTGATCCGCGAGGGGGCGCGCGGCGTGGCCTACCTGCTGAAAGGCTCGCGGCCGGAGCGGTTGCGCCAGGCACTGGACGACGTGCGCGCCGGCCACGTCATCCTCGACGGCGACGCGGCGGCGGGCAAGTCACAGCTGGTCGAGGAGTTGCGTGCCCATCTCTCCCCGGCCGAACGACCGTGGGTCGAGCGAGCGGTGCGGCTACTGCCGACGCTGTCGCCGCGCGAGGCAGACGTGGTGCGGCGGCTGGCGGCGTCACACAACACACAGGGCATTGTCGAAACGCTGGGCATTAGCCACAAGACGGTCGAACACCACGTCCGCAGCCTCTACGACAAGCTGGGGCTGAGCGACGCGGACATGGCCGCGCCGACCCTGCGCAAGGCGACGCTGTTGGCCAAGGCGTGCATGATCTACGACCTGACGCGATAAGATTCAGAAGCTCACGCAAAGAACGCCAAGCAAGCAAAGGACGCAAAGCTAATAAGGTTTTCCTTTGCGCTCTCTACTTCCTTTGCGTCCTTTGCGTGAGCTCTTCTAAATCTTTACCGTGTGATCCCGGCCGGCCAGCGGAACGGCACCGGCGCGGCGCGTACCGTGGTGGCGCTGTTGAAGGCCACGTCGTCGATGAGCAGATTGCTGTTCAAACTGCCGTCGGTCGTGGCGCGGAATTGCAGTGCCACCGTCCGGCCGGCGTAGGCGCTCAGGTCGACGACGCGGTAGGCCCAGTCAGGCGTGTTGTTGTTGCGGCAAAGGGTGTACTGCTCGACGACCGCGCCATCGACCAGCACGCGGCCGAAGTCATAGCCACAGGCATCTTCGGAGGCGATGCCGTGGTAATAGGTCAGGAACGGCCGGTCGGGCGGCACGGTGACGGTCTGCTCGATGGTGCTGGTCTCGTCGTCATCGCCACCCAGCCAGGCGATCCAGATGCCGCTGTGGGTGGGCAGCCCCTCGACTTGATCGCTGTTGACGATCATGGGCCAGTTGTGGCTGGACGACTGCGTCCAGTTGGCCGGGCCGGCTTCGAAGTTGCCGTTGAGGAGAGGGAGTGTGGGGGGGACGTAGGGGATGACCATCGCCACGGGCAGGAAGATGGGCGCGGCCTGATCGGTCTCATCGTCCAACGAGATGCTGCTGTCCATACTCTGTCTCTTATACACATCTGACGCTGCCGACGAGCGATCTAGTGTAGATCTCGGTGGTCGCCGTATCATTAAAAAAAAAAAAAAAGAACCATGCGCGAGTGGCGGCGGGGCTAGTAGACACTCGAAGGCCACTAACTAGACGAGAGTAGTAAAGCATCTCACGTAAGACAAAGCAAGAACGCTAGCAGACGACAGAGGAGACAG
>CALLZA010000236.1 GCA_937858165.1 uncultured Ardenticatenia bacterium | reverse complement strand
TCAGTCATGTTGTGTTATCCTCCGGCAGATGTTGCCTCCACAGGCCAAAGGCGGGCGAACGAGCAGCGCGCCCAACCGGCGGCTGAGAAAGCTCAACAGCCAATACAGCCAATCAATACAGCCAATATTGTATGAGAGAGGAGGCGGATTACGCAAACCGGCGCGCGCCGGTTTGCCAAACGGCCGCCTTTTTGCTACCATAATCGATTGCTTTACAAATTATGTGACCATCTCGCAGTCGCGGCCGGCAAGCGTCTCACATAGGTTGCCCCGGACGGGCACTGCTTCATTGAGGAGTCTGGTTCGATGAAAGTGTTATTGAGAGAAGACGTTGATAATTTGGGCTATGCTGGCGAGGTCCACACCGTGGCCAATGGCTTCGGCCGCAACTTCCTGCTGCCCAAGGGGCTGGCCGTGAAGGCTACGCCGGACGTGATGAAGCAGGCCGAGGCGTGGCGCAAGCGCGCCGAGGCCCGCCGCGCCGAACTGCGGGCCGAGTACGACCTGCTGGCCGAGAAGATCCGCGCCGTCACGCTGACCTTCACCGCCCGCGCCGGCGATAGCGGCAAGCTCTACGGCTCGATCACCACGGCCCAGATCGCCGACAAGCTCAACGAGAAGCTGGGCACGGAGATCGACCGCCGTAAGGTCGGCGGCGAACCGCTGCGCCAGTTGGGCGAACACCACATCTCGGTGCGCCTGAGCGGCGATCACCACCCGGAGTTTCTGGTCGTCGTCCAGCCGGAAGGCGGACTGCCCACCCCTGCAGTCGTTCCGGCGGCTGTAGTCGCGGCCGAGCTTGAGTTCGAGACCGATGGGGAAGAAGAGGCTCTCGAAGCCTAGTAGCGGCGCACGGCCGCTGACCGGCGACTGCCCCGTGGCCGCCGGAAGGAACTGATCGACGCCTTCATGGACGAGATCGGTCACATACTACGCGAAGCCCGCGAAAATAAAGGCCTGTCGCTCGAAGAAGCCCAGGCCAAAACGCGGATCAGTG
Organism: uncultured Ardenticatenia bacterium; assembly: GCA_937858165.1. Classification (GTDB taxonomy): domain Bacteria; phylum Chloroflexota; class Anaerolineae; order Promineifilales; family Promineifilaceae; genus Promineifilum. The sequence continues at coordinate 658 of CALLZA010000236.1, read as the reverse complement.
TACGCTACCTGACGGCCCTGGAAAATGGGCAGTATAGCGCCCTGCCCACCGCCGTCCACGTGCGCGGCTTCCTGCGCAACTACGCCCGCTTTCTGGGGCTGGACCCGCAGCCGCTGCTGACACGCTACGCCGCTGGCCAGGGGCAGGACGCGCCGCTGCTCGCCGCCGAGTTGCGCGAGATCACGCCCGACAACCCGCTTGTCGAGCGCCAGGATCAACCGTTCTTTGACCCCGTCAACATGGAGGTCAACGGCAAGAGCAACTACGGTGTCGGCAGCGGCGGCTCGGGCGGCATGTTGCAGATCATCATCATCGTCGCGCTGGTCATCGCCCTGGCCCTGATCGCCAATCGCTTCATTCCCATCCTGTTCGGCCGCGGCGGCAGCGAGAACGCGGTGCAAGAGGTCGGCGACGCCGTGCGCGACGTGGTCGCCGACGTGACCGGCGCCACGGCCACGCCCTCGCCGACAGCCGCCCCCACGGGCGAGTCGAGTGTGGTCGTCAATGGCACGGAGCAGCCGATCGTCAGCACCTGTCTCTTATACACATCTCCGAGCCCACGAGACCGTACTAGATCTCGTATGCCGTCTTCTGCTTGAAAAAAAAAAAAAACTGGAACATGCAACACGACACTGTATCAAGAACGAGTACGACCATA
>CALLZA010000235.1 GCA_937858165.1 uncultured Ardenticatenia bacterium | reverse complement strand
CTGTGGTGTTGCGTAGTGATGGTACTCCTTGTCTGACTCGTAAAGATGTCGGTCTCTATCACTGTCACGTACATACTTAGTCTGCAGTCCTACATGTGCTCCTCATCATGTACTGCTTGTGTTTTTTTTTTTTAATGATACGGCGACCCCCGAGATCTACACTAGATCGCTCGTCGGCAGCGTCAGATGTGTATAAGAGACAGAAGGTAGACCGCGGGCCGGCCAGATGCAGTTGCGGCACAGGCGAACGCGACCCGTCGGCCAGGATGAGCAGCAGGAACGCCGCCGGTCTGCCCATTGGATTGTGGAAGTGGTGCGGCCGAGCCGGGTCGAACAACAGGCTATCGCCTGGCTTCAGGTGGTACTGCTCCTGGTCAATCTGGTAGATGAATTCACCAATGAGGCAGTGAACAAACTCCTCACCTTCGTGGCTGACCGGCTCAGCCAACCTGCCCGCGCCCGCCGCCACTGTCACCAGGAACGGCTCGAGCTGCTGGTAGGGCAGGCCCTGCCCTAGACTCTCCATGCGCACGCCGTCCGTCTCGATGTGTAGCCGCTCGTTGGCGGCCACAAAGACCACCGGCCGCCCCTGGTCCTGGCGGAAGAAGTCGACAATCGTGACGCCCAACGCCGTCGCCAGTTGGTGTAGCGATGAGACCGTCGGCGAGTTCTCCCCGCGCTCAATCTGGCTGATGGCGTTGATCGACAGGCCGCAGCGCTCGGCCAGCGCGCGCAGACTGAGTTGCCGTTGCTCGCGGAGGGTGCGAATGCGTTGTCCAACAGCAATAGGGGGTGTTGACTCCATAAATTCACTCCAATGTATCCGTTTACGATACCCCCATTGTACAATAAAAACGTACTAGTGTACAGAATAGTAGTTGCAGATTGGATTATCCAGGTGCGGCTCGGCGGCTGTCATGATAAGTGTCACCTCTTCTTGATGACAAATGTCACTACTGACTGTGAGAGCGCGGATATAAAGTACCCTTGTATTCGCCTATCCGAATACATGAGGTTTGCCCGTGGATAACCCTTCCCTCGACGAGTTGAATCTGCTGCACGCCAACGTCTGTCAGGCGCTGGGCGACCCAAAGCGGCTGCTCATCCTCTACGCCCTGGCCGAACGGCCGCGCCACGTCTCCGCTCTGGCCGCTGACCTCGATGTGCCCCAGCCGACCATCTCGCGCCATCTGCAAGTGCTACGCGAGCGCCATCTGGTTATGGCCGAGCGCGACGGCGCGGCGGTTGTCTATCATCTGGCTGAGCCGCGGGTTATCGCCGTGCTGGACACCATGCGCCAAATCCTGCGCGACTCCCTGGCCCGGCAATCGGGCTACCTCACCATCGCAACTTCGGAGCCACAATGAAGGAGTTCCGCTACCTCTGGATCGTTGGTCTCGTCGTCACGGCGGCTCTCATCGCCGTGCCTGTGCTACTGTTCGCTTCTTCGGGCGACGCGGTTTCGCCTGACCCCTGGGCCTATGTGCAACCCACTCCTGCCCACACCAATCACGCCGCGCTCATGCCCGGCCCCTATGCCACAGGGCAGGAGGTAACGGCCGTCTGTCTGGAGTGTCATGAGACGGCCGCGCAGGAGATGATGCAGACGACCCACTGGACGTGGGAGAGCGAGCCGGTGCAGTTGCCCGGCCGCGATGAGCTGGTGACTGTCGGCAAGAAGAACCAACTCAACAACTTCTGCATCGGCATCCAGGGTAACTGGACGGGCTGTACATCGTGCCACGCCGGTTACGGCTGGGAAGACGACAGCTTTGACTTCGCTGAGCAGACCAACGTCGATTGCCTGGCCTGCCACGCCGACGCCGCCACCTATGGCAAAAGCACCGCGGGCAACCCGGCCGAAGGGGTTGACCTCGTCGCCGCGGCGGGCAGTGTGCGCCGGCCGACGCGCGAGAACTGCGGCAGCTGCCACTTCAACGGCGGCGGCGGCAACGCCGTCAAGCACAGCGATCTGGATGAGAGCCTCTACTATCCCGACGCCGGCATCGACGTCCACATGGGCCAACTGGGCTTTGAGTGTGTCGATTGCCACGGCGGCGAGAATCACCAGATTCTGGGTCACAGCATTTCGGTCAGCCCCGAGGTGAAGGCGTCGGCCGTGGCCTGCACCGACTGCCATAAGGAGCCGCTGCACGCCGACGCGCGCATCAGCGCCCACACCGACGCTGTCGCCTGCCAGACGTGCCACATCCCCGAAGGGGCGCTGCGCCATGCGACGAAGGTCGATTGGGACTGGTCGACCGCCGGGCAGGATCTGCCCGAAGACCCGCACGTCTACCTGAAGATCAAGGGCAACTTCGTCTATGAGCACGACATGCAGCCGACCTACGTCTGGTGGAACGGCGCGGCCGACCGCTACCTGCTGGGCGACCCCATTGACCCGACCCAGGTGACGCCCATCAACGCCCCGCTGGGCGACATTGACGACACGACGGCCAAGATTTACCCGTTCAAAATCCACACTGCCCGCCAGCCGTACGATGTGGTGAACCAGTACTTGCTCGTGCCCATGACCGCCGGCGAGGGCGGCTTCTGGGATACATTCGACTGGGACAGCGCCTTCCGGCTGAACGAGCCGAATACCGGCCTGGCCTTCAGCGGCGAGTTCGGCTTCGCGCCGACGGAGATGTTCTGGTCGATGGACCACATGGTGCAGCCGGCCGACGCGGCGCTGCAATGCTACGACTGCCACGGCGAGAACGGCCGCATGGATTGGGCCGCGCTCGGCTATCCGGGCGACCCGCTGACCTGGGGCGGGCGGCAGAGCCAGTAGTCAGTAGTCAGTGGTCAGTAGATTAATGACCACTGAATACTGACTACTGCTCACCGACTACTGATCACTGACTACTAACCACCACTATGCACCGGCGACTCCTACCCCCACTCTTCCTAGCCCTGGCCGGGCTGCTATTACTGCTCGGCGGCGGGGCGGCGGCGCAGGACGGTGAACCCGTTGCCGCGCCGACAGCCGCTTCGCCCATGCACCCCGTCTTCCCGCTGCGCGATGCCGCGGGCGACAACGTGGTCGACTCCGGCCACGCCATCTCGACAATGACGACCTGTGGCGGCTGCCACGACACGGCCTTCATCGCTGCCAACAGCGAGCACGCCGATGTTGGCCTGGCGACGCTGACCGAACCCGGCGCGGTAGCCGGCGGCCGGCTGTGGGACAGCAGCCCCGGGCTGTTCGGACGCTGGGATCCGCTGCTCTACCGTCTGTTGTCGGCCGAGGGCGACGCTGTCGTCGATTTGACGACACCGGAGTGGGTGCAACTGTTCGGCGCGCGCCACGCCGGCGGCGGCCCGGCCACCACCAGCCGCGACGGGCGGCCACTGACGGCGCTGGAGCCGGGCGCGGGTGTCGAAGCCACGCTCATCGACCCGACAACGGGTGAGGCGCAACCGTGGGACTGGTCGCAATCGGGCACGGCCGAGTTCAACTGCTTTGTCTGCCACTGGCCCCAGCCCAACAATGCGGCCCGGCAGGCGGCCCTGGCCGAGGGGCGGTTTGGCGACGCGGTGACGGCCTCATTGATTGGCAGTGGGATTGTTGAAGCGCGGGGGAGCGGGGGAGTAGGTGAGCAGGGGGAATGGGCCTATAACCAGGACGCCTTTGATGAGGTGGGGAATCTGCGGCCGGCGTACGTGCTCGTTCAGGACCCGACGGTGAGCAACTGTGGCGGCTGCCACGGCGTGACTCACAACGACCAGAACACGCCGGTCAGCTTCGACACGTTGGGCTTGGCGCAATGGACGACGTTGACGACCGGGCAGGTGATGTCGCCGCAGCGCATCAGCGCCGGCGGGCTGAATATCAGCGGCAAGACCGAGCTTGGCCGCTCGTGGGACGTGCACATGGAGCGCGTCCTCGACTGCACCGATTGCCACTACTCGCTCAACAACCCGGTCTACTACCGCGAGACGAGTGGCGAGCAGCCGGCTCACCTGGAGTTCGACCCGCGCCGTATCGATTTGGGCGAGTACATCTATCGGCCGCTGCACAACTTCGCCTCTGGAACCAGCGCCCAGGCCGCCGCCACCGCCCCGGCGACGCTGCGCCGTTGTGAGACGTGCCATAGCGCCGAGACCAGCCACCAGTGGTTGCCCTACGCTTCACGCCACATGGCCGCCGTGGCCTGCGAGACGTGCCACGTACCCAAGCTCTACGCCCCGGCGCTGGAGTCCATCGACTGGACGGTGCTGACCGCGGCCGGCGAGCCGGCGCGGAGCTATCGCGGGTTGGAGGGGACAACGCTCGACCCGCAAACGTTGATCAGCGGCTATGAGCCGGTGCTGTTGCCGCGCGACAATGGTGACGGCACGACCACGTTGGCCCCATTCAACCTGGTCAGTAGCTGGTACTGGGTCTATGGCGAGCCGGCGCGGCCGGTGCCGGAGCGGGCGCTCCGGGCGGCCTATTTGGCGGGCGACGGCTATGCGTCTGAAGTGGTGGCCGCGTTGGATAGTGACGGCGACGGCGAGATTTCGCGTAGCGAGCTGAGCCTGACGACCGAGACACAGGTGGCGGCCATTGCCGCGCGCTTGGCGGAGGCCGGCTTCGCGGGGGCGCGCATCGCCGGCGACGTGCTGCCCTATGCCATCCCCCACAACGTGGCCACCGACGAGTGGGCGACGCAGGAGTGCCGCGCCTGCCACGGCAGCGAGTCTCGGCTGGCCGCGGCGTTCGACCTGTCTGACCGCACGCCGGGTGGGGTGACGCCGGCGCTCTTCAGCGGCGGCTCTGTCAGTTGGCCGGGCGACATTGTGGCCGGGGAGGGCGGGGCGCTGCGCTTTGTGCCCGACACGGCCGAAGCCGGGCTGTACGTCCTGGGCCACAACGCGGTCAGCGTGATCGACTGGCTGGGGATGCTGATGGTGTTGGGCGTGATGGTCGGGGTGCTTATCCACGGCGGCTTGCGCTTCTTCACCGCCCGCGCGCGGGCGAAGGCGATAGGGCCGGTGGCGGCGGTTGAGACGCAGCCGGTCTATATGTATGACGTCTATGAACGCCTGTGGCACTGGCTACAGACGGCGGCCATCCTGTTGCTGCTCTTCACCGGCTTGATCATCCACAAGCCGGACACGTTCGGCATCTTCAGCTTCCGCTACGTGGTGCAGGTGCACAACATCCTGGCCTTGCTGCTGGTCATCAACGCCGCGCTGTCGCTGTTCTACCACGTCGCCAGCGGACAGATTCGGCAGTTCGTTCCCCGACCGCGCGGCTTCTTCGACCAGGCGTTCCTGCAAGTCAAGTACTACGTGCGCGGTATCTTCCATCAGGAGCCGCACCCATTCGAGAAGACGCCCGACCGCAAGCTGAACCCGCTGCAGCAGCTAACCTACGTGATGGTGCTGAACGTGCTGCTACCGGCGCAGATCATCACCGGCGGTCTGATGTGGGGCGCGCAACGCTGGCCGGGACTGACCGACCAACTGGGCGGGCTGCCGTGGCTGGGGCCGCTGCACACGCTGGTGGCCTGGTCGTTTGCCGCGTTCATCATTTTGCACGTCTATCTAACGACGACAGGCCCCACGCCGACGGCGGGGATCAAGGCGATGATGTTGGGGTACGAGGACGTGGAAAGCCACGAACCGAGTGTTGCCGCGGGCATCGGCGATTGAAAATGAAAACCTCACGCCAAGATCGCCAAGCACGCCAAAAGAGCTCTTCTGTTGCGTTCCTGGCGATCTTGGCGTGAGGTCTTACAGGGAGATGAGATGACAACGATTTCGAGACCGCAGATCGAGGAGACGCCGGGGGAGCGGACGGCCGTCCGGCGGGCGGCGCGCCCCTACGTCCACCCGTATGCCGGGGGCATGTTGCTGGGCGTGGTGTTGTTTGCCACCTTCTTTCTGACCGGCAACGGCCTGGGCGCGTCGGGCGGCATGAACCGGCTGGTTGTCTGGCTGGAGGACATCTTCGCCCCTGGCCACGTTGACCGGACGGCCTACCTGACGAGCATGGCCGGCGGCGAGACGAACCCGTTTGATAGCTGGGTGGTGTTTGTGTTCATCGGGCTGTTCATCGGCGGCGCGCTGTCGGGCTGGCTGTTCGGCCGCAACAAGATCGAGACGCAGGGCGGGCCGCACACCCCCGTGCGCGTGCGCTGGCTGTTCGCCTTCCTGGGCGGCAGCATCATGGGCTACGGCGCCCGCATGGCCCGTGGCTGCACCAGCGGCCAGGCGCCGTCCGGCGGCGCGGTGCTGTCGGTCGGCAGTTGGGCGGTTCTGTTCCCGGTCTTTGGGGGCGGGTGCGGCCCGGCCCACCTGTCTCTTATACACATTTCCGAGCC
>CALLZA010000234.1 GCA_937858165.1 uncultured Ardenticatenia bacterium | reverse complement strand
GTCTGGGGTCGGAAGTTGTGAGCCGGGGCGGTCAGGGGTAGCCCTACCGCCCACAATTGCGGGGGTGGGCGGCGGTAAGAGTGGGTGGGGAGTACCGCCCCGCAGCGGGTGCGCGGGCGCAGCCGCCGGCGCTGGTGCGCAGCCCCTCCGCAGCAACTCGCGCGTCTCCTCGGCCGCCAGGGGGCCGGCCTCGATGAGCGGCACCAGTCCGACGCACGGGTCCTCATAGACGCGAACGTCGGCGGCAAAGCGGGCCATCAGGCTGGCGTAGCGATGGCTGCTCAGCGTGCCCGGCGTGGCCAGCACGCCGACGACGCCGCTGCGAGTTTGGGCCGCGGCGGGCTTGACAGCCGGCTCCATGCCCACAAACGGCACGTCAGGAAACAGTTGACGTAGCGTGTCGAGGGCAGCCGTCGTAGCCGTGTTGCAGGCCACAACGATCAGCTTGACGTCGCGGGCCAGCATGAAACGGGTGATGGCAGCAGTGAAGGCCAGGACTTCAGTCGCCCGGCGCGGCCCATACGGGATGTGGGCCTGGTCGGCGAAGTAGAGGAAGCGCTCGGCCGGCAGTTCCAGCCGCAAGTGGCGCAAGACCGACAGTCCACCGACCCCTGAATCGAGCACGCCGATCGGGCCGTCGGGCGGCGCGTCGGGCGTCATCGGGGCCGGATTGTCTGCCACAGGCGCGCTCAGCCGGCGGTTGGCGCGGGTGGCTGCGACTGCGCCAGCACTTCGGCCACCTGGCGGGCGAGGCGCTGCGTACGCCGCCGGTCGAGGCCGCGCAGCAGGAAGATGAGGGCCAGCAGAACGCCCAGCAGCGTCGCGCCACGCCGCACGCCGGCCAGCCGGGCCACGGTCGTGCCGGCTGGCGTGGTCGCGGTGGGCACAGCCGACGAGGTGTAGATGCGCGTGCGCATCTCGACCTGCTTCTCTAGCCCCTCCAGGCAGCGGCGGGCAAAGGCGCGCGCTGTCGTCTCCAGCAAGCGGGCGGCAACAGTGGACAGTCGCCCGCCCACCTCGATGTCGGTTTCGTAGCACAGTGACGTGCCGCCCTCGGCTGCCTCTTCCAGATAGACCCGACCGTGGCTGTTCACCAGCCCGTTGGGGCTTTCGCCGTCGGCCTGGAAGTCGAAGCCGACGAAGGGCACGACACGCTCCAGCCACAGTGTACCGATAAAACGGTCGTCGATGGCGCCGACACGCAGATGCAGCGTGACGCGATACTCGTCGGGGGCAACGGCCTCGAACGCCTCGCCACCGGGCAAGATGTTCTCCAGAACAATGGGGTCATAGAGCACACCCCAGACGACCTCTCGGCCTGCGGCGAAGGTGTGCCGACCTTGTAGTTTCATCTGCGCTTGCCTCCTTAGCCGTGCTTGGGCGTCTCGGCCGGCGCGGCAGCGCCGTTCTGGGCCGCCAGCCAGTCGGCGGTCAGGCTACGCTTCTGCTTGGCCAACCAATCGGGAAAGGCCTCGGTCGCGCTCTCCATGAAGCCGTCGGCGATCTCCTCGACCCGGCCGAGCGAGATGCTCTGCGCGATGCGATCGACGATGCGGCGGGGCATCATGCGCAGACCGCGCGGCCGCTGCAGCTTGGACTGAAACTGGAACCGGTAGTCGATGTTCGTGCCGTCGTCTTCAGCCGGGGTCAGCCGGGCCGTACTGGTATAGAAGCCGTAGCCCGTCGTGGCGTTCAGCGTCGCATCGCCTTCCACCGGCGTGCAACCGGCCAGTGGATCGATGCGAATGACTTTGTTGACGACATCGACCGTTAGCTCCAGGTCGCAGTAGATGTTGATGGTATAGGCACCGATCTCGACCGTCTGATAACGAATGCGCACCCGAGTGTCGGTGTAGGTCTCAACAAGGGTGATATGGGGTAAATGGAAGGCGGCGCGGGTGAGATCGCTGAAGTAAACCATCGACGTCAGCGGATCGGCCGGGAAGTAAAACTGACGCTGGACAGTACCGTTAAGCGTGATCATCGCGCGATGCTGGGGGGCTGGAAACGGGTTGGCTCCGAGTGACGAAAACAGTTCATTGGGGCGGGTTCTCGCCGTTCGATAGGTGTGTCAGGTTCTCTAGCTGGCTGGACAGGGCGTCGATCTGGGCGTGCAGGCGCTCCAACTCGGCGCGGGTGGGCACGCCGTGCTTGCTGAGCAGTTGCTCGATGTCGGCGCCAACGTGAACGTCGGGCGCGCTGAACATGGGCGACAGCAGCTTCTCGCGCAGCTTCTGCCCCTCTTCCTTGGCCAACTCGCCCTTGCTGATGAGCGTCTGCACTCGCCGGTCGATCTCTTCATCGACGTGACGCCACAGGTCGAGCGGCAGCGACAGCCCGCGGCGCAGCGTGCCCAATGTGTCACCGCCGGCGCGCACCAGGTTGGTCAGCACCGCTTTGGGCAGGAAGCCACGCTGGGCCTTCTCCTGTTCAAAGATGATCTGGGTCAGCACGACGGCCGTTAGATCCTCGTCCGTCGCATGATCGGTGACGATCACCTCTTCACCAGCCCGGATCAGCGCGGCGATTTCGTTGAGCGTGATGTAGCGCTTGGCCTCGGTGTCATACAGCTTGCGGTTGGGGTATCTCTTGATAACGGGCATATCGTCCTCGATGAATGCGTCGGGCAAGACACTTCATTATATGCGCGAACAGCGCTACGCGCGAACGCATATGCGGCTATCAGCTTGCGCCCAGGGCCGCCCAAACTGCCGTCGCCGTCTAGCGCTCGGGCAAACGCAGTTGATCGACCTTGCGACTTAAATCGGCGATCTTGTCGCTCAGGGCGTCGATTTCGCCTTTGGACGGGATGTTCATGCGCACCAGCAGCCCTTCGATACGCTTGTCCAACTCCTCTTCGGCCCGCTTCGTACTGTCCTGGAGCGTCCGCTTGCGCCGGTCAACCACATCGCTGATCAACTTGCGCGCGTCGCCGTCGGCAATCTCGCCGCGCTCCACCAGCTTGCCGACAAACTCCTCCATCTGCTCCTGCGTCAGGGCCACCGCCCCCACGCCGGCCATTAAGACACGCCGCAACCCACTGAGCAAGGCATTGCCCGAGTCGCCGGCCATTTCCCTCATCTCCATTTGATCGGTCATCGTGCCCACTCCCGCTGCTGCCAGATTCGCGCTGCAACACGACTATCGTCGTTCATGACCCAACCGCGAAAACCACGCATCGCAGCCGGCACCATGACGCAGCGCATTATTCTTTCAATATAGCATAAGCATTCACGGACTGTCAATTGCGCCGCGACCCAGGCCACGCAGCGGCCAACAGGCGCTAGGATGCCGCCAATTGCCGCCTGAATCAAGTACATCGGATACAGAGTTCCGGTATAATGCACCCTGTATAGAGTTTGTTTTGGCAGCAACAAGGAGACACCATGACAGATAGCCAGATGCTCGTGAGCGACGAGGCGCGGCCGGCCCTCGAACAACTCGCGGCAGGACAGGACATCGCCGGCCGGCGGGCCGCGGCGCTGCTGGCCGTGGCCGACGGACACTCCCAGTCCGAAGCGGCCGCCGCCCACGACTTGACCGAAGGCCAGGTCGGCTACATTGTGCGCAAATATCGCGAGCAGGGCCTGGACGCCTTCGGCGCGCCCGACGCTGCGCCACAAGCAGCCACGGCCGACGAGACAGAGCAATTACGCCGACTGGTCGACGAACTCAACAGCCGAGTCGCCGAGCTGGAGCAACTGGTTGAGGCGCGTGGCGGCGAGGCCGCGGCGTATTCACCGGTGCGACTGCTGACAATGGTGCGCGACAACGTGCAGAAGTTGACACCGGAGATGCAACTCGATGTACTGCGCAACTTCCAGGGCATGTCGGCCGAAGATCTGCTCGACCTCGACACGTGGAAGGGGCTGGCCTACATGATGACCTACTCGGCCCGCTTCCAGGCCGGACAGGTGCGCGGCAAGGTCAGCGAAGCCATCAACCAGGTCGTGCCGGAGCCGATTCAGCCCGGTCGCCTGTGGCAGTTGGGCAAGTCGGGTCTTGACCGTCTGACGCCGGAGTTCGCCAAGCAAATCCTGGGCACGCTGCACGGGGCGTCGCGCGAAGACCTGCTCGACCCGGATACGTGGAAGGGCGTGTGGTACATGATCAACTACTCGCTGCAATTCCAGGCCGAGCAACTCAAGCAACGGCTGAGCCACTCCGGCGAGTCGCAACCGTAGCCCCTCATGACCATCTACGCCAGCGACACCCAACTCTATAGCTGCTTCGAGCGGCTCTTTGCCGTCATCGAAAACCACGACCCACAGGCCGCCAACGCGCTGCTCAAGGCGTCGTTGGCGATTCGCTTCGACTGTGTCGCCCCCCGGGCCTCGATCACCATCGACGCCCGGCGCGCGCCCGTCAACGTCCTCTACGGTCCGAACGACGTGCGCCCGACGATCGAAATCGGGCTGGCCGCCGATACGCTCCACTGCCTGCTGCTAGGCAGTATCCGGCTGAGCAAGGCCGTCGGCAGCGATCTGTTGGACATGAAAGGCCCGGTGTGGAAGACGCTGGCCCTGGGGGACGTGTTCCACAGCGCCCAGCAGCTCTACCCGGCCATCCTGGAAGCCCACAACCTGCCTACCACGTGCCCGGAGACGACACGGGCCTGAGCCAGCCGCCGACCCCGCCCGCCCCACGCGGCGCGAGGGATGCTCCGCCGGCGCGCTGGCTGGCGCGGCTGGCCCAGGCCACTTTTGCCCTCTACCTGATTCTGCTGCTGGGGGCTAACGGCGTCGCCGCCAGCCGGGGGCCGTTGGCCTGGCTGCCTTTGGTACGGCTGCCGGCGGCGGACAACGCTTGGGTTCTGATCGGCGTCGTCGGTTTGCTGCCGCTGCTGTCGGTTGCGGCCTGGCTCTCCGAGCGGGCAGCGCGTGGCCGGCTGAGGGGGCTTCGCTGGGGGCCACGGCGCGTGGTGTGGCCACTGCTGGCGTTGGCCGGGCTGGGGGCACTCAGCCTGGCCGGCCAGTGTGCCGGCGGGGAGTGCGACCCGACCGCCGCGGCCCGTCTGGTGCTGCTGCTGGCCCATCTGGCATGGGTTTATCTCTACGTCGTCAACGAGCGGCCACCCTTGTTGCCCATCATTGCCGCCGTCATCCTCCTCCAATCGACCGTCGCTCTGGGCCAATTCATCACCCAGCGGGAGTTGGGGCTGGCGCTGCTGGGCGAGCCGGCGCTTGACCCCCAATTGGCCGGGGTCAGCGTCGTCATGCGCGGCGCGGAACGGTGGTTGCGCGCCTATGGGCTGACCAACCACCCCAACGTTCTGGCCGGAACACTCGTCCCGCTGCTGCTCCTCCTACCCGTGCTGGCCCACGACCGGTCACTCAAGCAGCGCCGGGTGTTGCCGCTCCTCTTGGCCCTCGGTTGCGCCGCTCTCTTCGCCACGCTGGCCCGCTGGGCAGCGGTTTGTTTTGCGCTGGGGCTGGGCCTGAACTTCGTACCCTGGCTGGCGACGGGACTGCGCCATCGGCGCTGGACGGTCACACCGTTCGGCCTGTCCATGGCTCTGGCCGTTGTGCTGGCCGTGGGCCTGATGGCCGTCATCTATGGCGACGCGGTCGTCGGCCGGGCCGTGGCGCTGGAGACGCCGGTCGAGAGCCGCTCGCTGTGGGAGCGCGAGCGGGATACTGAGATCGCCGCCCGTCTGCTGGCCGACCGGCCGCTGACGGGCGTTGGCCTGGGCCGCTATCTGAACCACGCGCGCGCTGTCGATCGCTGGGCCGAGACCGTCCATAACATCCCCCTGCTCATGGGCGCGGAGTTGGGCTTGCCGGGCGTATTGCTCTGGCTGGTGTTGCTCGTCGCCCCGGTGGCGCGTCGCGACGCGCTGGGCCGCCACGCCCCACTGACAGCGCTATGGGTAGGATTCTGGCTCTTGGGGCTGCTCTATCCCGCGCCGCATCCGCTGCTGGAGTTGCGTAGTGTCTTGCTGACCGGGCTGACCCTGGGGCTGATAGCGCGGGCCGACGATGGCTGAACTTGCCCACCCTCAGTAGGTCATGTAACATCGGCTATTGGGTTATTGACGCCCTTCGGAGGCTACATGGACGAAACGATAGACTTACGGCCCTATGTGGCGGCCCTCTTGCGCTACGTCTGGCTTATGGGTCTAGCCCTGTCTCTTATACACATCTCCGAGCCCACGAGACCGTACTAGATCTCGTATGCCGTCTTCTGCTTGAAAACAAAAAAAAAAAAAAATAAACATACAACACTTATTGTTACTAACAATGTCTTATCACTACATAAACATGTCACATACATGTATGTCCGTAACAATGAGATCA
>CALLZA010000233.1 GCA_937858165.1 uncultured Ardenticatenia bacterium | reverse complement strand
CCTTGTATTCGCTATAGCTACTTATTTTTTTTCTCATTTTGTCTAGGTACTAGATTCAGCACTATTGTTGTTATGCTGTCAGACGATGGCAGGCGATCTTCTGATCTTTTTTTTTTTTAATGATACGGCGACCACCGAGATCTACACTAGATCGCTCGTCGGCAGCGTCAGATGTGTATAAGAGACAGTTATTAGGCCATGACGCCTCTCCAGTCCGCTCGGCGCGGACGGGAGGGGCGTTTTTCGTTTCTGGACGAGCGGCCCAATGAGGTAGGAGGAAAATGATGAAACGCAATATTAGAACGTGGCGACGATTGGCAAATGTCCTGGTAGTCGGCGCGCTACTACTGGTCCTGGCCCAAACCGCCGCAGCGCAGGGAGAGCAGCCGGAGGTGAACGCGCTGGACACAGTATGGGTACTGGTTGCGGCGTTCCTTGTGTTCTTCATGCAGGCCGGCTTCGGCTTTCTGGAAGCGGGGTTCGTTCGTTCCAAGCACGTGGTTAACATCATGGCCGAGAACTTCATGGACACGACGATGAGCACCCTCGGCTTTATCTTCGTGGGTTTCGGCCTTATGTTTGGCTCCGGCAACGCATTCTTTGGCACGGAATGGTTTGCCATGCGCAACCTACCAGAGGTGTATCCGGGCCTGACCATTCCTACCCTGGCTTTTTTCTTTTTCCAGTTCGTCTTCTGCGCCGCGGCCGCGACCATCGCCTCCGGCCTGATGGCCGAGCGTACCGACTTCAAGGGGGATATGGCCTATAGTCTGGTAACGGCGGTTCTCATCTACCCCATCTTCGGCCACTGGGTCTGGGGCGGCGGCTGGCTCGCGCAACTGGGTTATCTCGACTTCGCCGGTTCATCGGTCGTCCACCTGGTGGGGGCGCTCATCGGTCTGGCCGGCACGCTTGTGATGGGCAAGCGGCGCGACAAGGTGTTCGGCCAGAACATCCGCGGCCACAATATCCCGCTGGCGGCACTGGGCACGTTCATCCTGTGGTTTGGCTGGTTCGGTTTCAACCCCGGCAGTCAACTGGCGGCCGACCCCCTACCCATCTCCCACATTGTCGTCACGACTGACTTCGCGGCCACAACCGGCGCCATCACCGCGATGCTGCTCTCGTACCTCTACACGCGCAAGTGGGACGTCAGCATGGCGTTCAATGGCGCACTCGGCGGTCTGGTGGCCATTACCGCGGGCTGCGCCTTTGTCACACCGATGGGAGCCCTGGTCATCGGCGTCATCGCCGGGGCCATCGCCTATTACGGCGTCCAGTTGATGGAGCGACTGGGTATTGACGACCCCGTCGGCGCCTTTCCGGTTCACGGCATGAACGGCGCGTTCGGCGTGCTGGCCGTCGGCATCTGGGGGACGGACGGTATCGGGCTATTGTCGGGAGGCGGCTTCACTCAACTGGGCATCCAGGCAATCGGCATTGTAGCCTGTGTCCTTTGGACACTGCCGCTGTCATTTATTATGTTCTACCTGATCAAGCGCTTCGTCGGCTTGCGTGTGGCTCCGGAAATCGAAGCCGCCGGCATCGACCTGGCTTACCACGGCATCGAGTCGTACCCCGAATTCGACGCTGTCGAGTTGCGCGGCATCCAGGTGCGCGATTGGGACGCCGATCAGCCGCCGCGCGGCGGCATGTTGCCCCAGGCAGGTGACTAGCCATGATGCACAGTCGGATCACCTTTCACGACAATCCGGGCTGGAGCGGCCGGCCTGATGAGCCGCAACTGCTGGCGATGATTGACCTGACGCCGCTGGGCGTGGCGACGATGATCGACGAGGTTCCGGTCTACAAGCGCCCAATAACGGCAATGGACGATCGGACCGTCTACAGCACGACTGTAGCCGGGCTGCCCATCGAGCGCGACAGCCTGGAGAAGCTGGCGAGTACAATCGATCACTACCTGGGGGCGCTGGTGCACTACGCCTCGCTGCCGGAGTATGTCTTCCAGTTGGGCGAGCGGGCCTGGCCCATCTACCGGCACGAGGGGCAACTGCTGGCCCGTTTCCCAGGCAGCCGCCACTTCGCCGCCGAAACGATCGGCGAACTGCGCAACGAGTTGGCCGACCACTTTAAGGAGTCGGGTATCATCGGCTATCGCAAGGAGATGAGCGTGTTCAATCTGGCACGCCGCGACCTGCAACTCTATGCGCCGGTGTGCACGTTACGCGTGCCGGGCAGGCCCGAGACACCCGTTTTCCGCGACAAAGAGGTCATCGTCCATTTGGTCGCGCCGCTCAATGGCCGGCCGATCATCACCGAACTGGCCGACGGCGCGGGCGTGCTGGAGTTGCCGGCGCTGGTCGGCGGCTATCTGGTGGCCCAGGGGCGGCTGCGCGACCCCGATGACGTGGGGGTGCGCAAGCTGTCCGCGTCGGGTTGGGTAGCCGTGGTTCGCCACCTGCACCCGTATACCTGTAGCTTCACCTACAGCGACCGCTCCAGAGAAAGCGAGCGGCGCAGGATACCGATCTACGTTGACGAGGCGCGCGGCAAGCTGATCGCCGCCCGCACCAACCGCATGGGGCGCGTGTCGCTGCACTTCGCCGCCGATGTACCCCACCTTCAATTCAAGGTCGGCGAGGAACTGACCGAGATCGGCAAGATCAGCGTGCCGACCTACGTCACTGTGAACGGCATCGACGAGACAGTCCACGCCGAATACGTCGCGGCGCGCGGTGGCAGCACGCTGGCCCCGCTTGCCGTATAATCTAGAGGAGAGTCAGCATCTATGATGTGGACATCTGTGATGTAACAGGGAGCCATCACCATTCGTTTGTTGCAGAGTCGTCAGTCGACCCGGCCAAACACAGCCCCCGCGGGCGGCCGGGTCTTCATTGTTGTCTGTGAGTTTGCGGAGGAACAAGAACCATGACACCTAGCGATGTACTAAAACTGGTCGAAGAGCGCGGAATCGAAGTCGTCGACGTCAAGTTTACCGACCTGTTCGGCCAGTGGCAGCACTTCTCGCTGCCGATCGAGCACTTCAGCGCCGAAGACGCCTTTGAGGAAGGGTTGGGCTTCGATGGCTCGTCGATTCGCGGATTCCAGAGCATCGAGTCGAGCGACATGATCCTGATCTGCGATCCGAACACGGCCATCGTCGATCCCATCTGCGCCGCGCCGACGCTCAGCCTGATCGGCGACGTCTATGACCCCATCAGCCGCCAGCCCTATTCGCGCGACCCGCGCTACGTGGCCCGCAAGGCGGTCGAGTACATGAAGAGCACCGGTATCGCCGACACGGCCTACTTTGGCCCCGAGGCAGAGTTCTTTGTCTTTGACAAGGTCATGTACTCGGCCGGCGAGTACTCGGCCGCCTACCAGGTGGACAGCGTCGAAGGGCCGTGGAACAACGGCATCTTCGGCTTTGGCCACTCGGTGCCCCACAAGCGCGGCTACTTCCCCGTCGCGCCATTCGACACCCTGCAAGACCTGCGCTCGGAGATGGTACGCGAACTGATCGACGCCGGCGTGCCCATCGAGCTACACCACCACGAAGTCGGCACGGCCGGCCAGTGCGAGATCGACATGCGCTTTGACAACTTGCTGAAGATGGCCGACAACGTCCAACTTTACAAGTACATCGTCAAGAACGTCGCCCAGCGCCACGGCAAGACGGTCACCTTCATGCCCAAGCCGATCTACGCCGACAACGGCTCCGGCATGCACACCCACCAGAGCCTGTGGAAGGACGGCCAGCCGTTGTTCTACGACGCGGCCGGCTATGCCGGGCTGAGCCAGATGGCGAAGTGGTACATCGGCGGCATCCTGAAGCACATCAACGCGCTGCTGGCCATCTGCGCCCCGACGACCAACTCCTACCGCCGCCTCGTGCCCGGCTATGAGGCTCCCGTCGTCATCGCCTACTCCGCCCGCAACCGCTCAGCAGCCGTGCGCATCCCCATGTACTCCAAGTCGCCCAAGGCCAAGCGCATCGAGTTCCGCTGCCCCGACCCGGCGGCCAACCCGTACCTGGCCTTCGCCGCCTGTCTCATGGCCGGCCTGGACGGCATCAAGAACCAGATTGATCCCGGTGAGCCGGCAGAGATGGACCTCTTCGACGAGGAAAACATCAACAAGGTAACGATGACCGTTGGCAAGTTGAACGAGGCGCTCGACGCCCTGGTGGCCGACCACGACTTCCTGCTGGAAGGTGGTGTCTTCACCCCCGATGTGCTCGACGCCTACATGAGCTACAAGCACGAGACGGAGATCGGCCCGGTTAGCCTGCGGCCGCATCCGTATGAGTTCCTGCTCTACTACGGCGTATAAAGAGAAAAGAGCCTCACGCAAAGATCGCCAAGGACGCCAAGAACGCAAAAAGAGTTTCTTCTTTGCGTTCTTGGCGATCTTTGCGTGAGGTCTTACTCTTCCGGCGGGCCAACGGCAGTCCGGAAGCTCCAGGTGTACGTCTCGCCGTTGGTGTCCACGCGCACGGCGTAGGTCGCGTCGGGCACCATCGGCGCGGTGGGGATGAGTACAATGGCGTCGCGTTGGTCGAGGATGAGACGGGCCGAGCGCTGCGTCCAGGCGTCGGGGTGGGTGTAGTTGGTCTCGTCGAACCGGCAGTGGGCCACCGGCTCACCGTCGCGCAGCACGGTGGTAGCGGTTACAGTAGGCGTCCGGCTGCCGTCACCGATCTGGATGATGATCGGCGCACCGGTGGCCTGAGAGTAGCCGGCGCAATGGCTGAGCGCAGCCGGAAACTCCGGCAGCGAGTAGCGCAGCACCCAGGTCACGCTGTCGTTGCCCGGCCAGAAGATGGGAAACTGCACGCCATCGGGCAGTGGCCCGCGCCCTCGCTCCACGTCCAGCGTCGCTCCGATGGTCTGGATGCCCGACGGGTCGCGGTACTCGCCAAAGCCGGTCACCGCCAGTTGCGGGTCGAGCATCGGCACGGCATGGAAAGGGGCCGACAGCCAGTAATTAAAGGCCCACTGGAATGGAGCCGAACTGGCGTTGCCGATGGCGATGTTGCCGGTATCGCCGGCCGTGTTGCCGGCATTGGTATAGAACGGATTGTCCGGGTTTTCGCTGTGGCCCACGTCGCCCGATAGAACCATGTAGCGGCTGTGCAGACCGCTTTCGGCCGACCAGGCGCTGTCCTCGCGTAGCACCGGCAGCCGGGCCGCGGCGCGGAAGTCGTTCAGGTAGCGCAACCACTCCGGGTCGAGGGCGACAATGGTCGGCGAGGGTTGCGGCGTCGGCGTGGGCGTCGGGGATGCGGGGGTGAGTGTGGGCGCGACCGGCGTCGGAGGGACAGAGGTCGCCGTGGGTAATGGGTCGGCCGGAGCTTGCGTGGGCGTGGCCGCCGCAAGCGAGACAGCGGGCGGTCGTTTGGTCGGTGGCGCGTCGGCCGTGGATGGGGGCAACGTGGGCACCTGAGTGGGTAAGGCGGTCAGAGTCGCCGGCGTGGCTTCAGCCGCGATCGGGGCGGCATCGCCGCCTGGCGTATCCGGCCGTCCCAGCAGCATCACCAGCAGAACTCCATTGCCCAACAGTGACATAGCCAACAACACCAGCAACACGTTGCGATTCATCTTGTTAACCCTTGCCTACCCTCTACCGTAGTCAACAGTACTTTCTGAGCGGGCGATTATACACAAGACGAATGTGAGAGCCCATTTCTCGGCGAGAAAAGCCCCGGCTTCTCGACGCGCAATGGCTCTGCGGCTCACTCAGTCGTATAATGGCCGCTCGTGACCACCCAACCACCCGCTCTTGGCCCCTCCGGCCCGCGCGCCTTCACTGCCCTGCGAGAGATTGCCCGCGCGCTCAGTTCCGCGCTCGACCTCGACACGACGCTGGACCTCATTGTTCGCCAGACGACGGAGATCATGGGCGTCGACTCCTGCGCCATCTACCTGCTGGATACCGACGACGTGACGCTGCGGCTGCGGGCCTCCACCGGGCTGGCGCGGCGGGCGCTGGGGCTGGCCACGTTGCAGGTCGGCGAGGGCATGACCGGCTACGCCGTGGTGCAGAACCGGCCCGTCTACGCCGCCGACGCCCAGCACGACCCACACTTCAAGTGGCTGGAGGACACCGAGGAGCGGCGCTTCCGGTCGCTTCTGGCCGTGCCGCTGCTGCTCCACGACCGGCCCATCCGCGCGCTCAACGTGCCGACGGCCGCCCCCCGCGACTACCCGGCCGAGGCGATCGACCCTCCGGCCCTCGTCGGCGGCCTGGCCGCCGCGGGGTTGGGAAAGGCCCCGCCCCCCGCCACCCAGCGCCCCCACCCGGAAGAAACGGCCGCCCCGGCAAAG
>CALLZA010000232.1 GCA_937858165.1 uncultured Ardenticatenia bacterium | reverse complement strand
TTGGCTGCGGTATGGATGTGTATATGTGTGTTACGTGTCATGGGTCTGATGCGTGTTGTGTGTTGTGTGTTTTTTTTTTCAAGCAGAAGACGGCATACGAGATCTAGTACGGTCTCGTGGGCTCGGAGATGTGTATAAGAGACAGGTCCTAGGAAGCGGCGGGCTGTCTCCCCGGTCGGGCTGATGGCAAAGATAAGGGTTGTGTTCTGGCCGGGCTGGCAGTAGGCGGCATACTGTGTGCCGTTGGCCTCGCCGGCGAGGATGCGGTCGGCGTGGGTGCCGCCGTTGGCGTGGTTAATGGCGTCGAGGTAACCGAGGCAGTAGATGCGGACGGCCACCACCTTACCCGTCAATCGCCGGTGTATGGCCTGTACCCAGGAGATGAAACCCGCATGTAGTTGTTTTGGATCCAACCGGGCAAACCCGTGGCTGAAGGTATCATGGGAGGGCGTCCCCTGGCTCAAATCTAGAAACCGGGCCAGCCACGCCTGCTTGCCCTCGCCAAAGGTCGCTACCTCGCTCCAGTTATCCGCTCTGGCAATGACGGCACACAGCGTTATGGTCATGATGTTGACCAATGGATGGGTCACCAAACACGCAACGCGTGGGTCTTGGACGCCCTCGAAGTGTTCACTGATGCTCGCCGCCGGCTGTTGGGTCATCGGTATCCGCCTCATCTGCGTATAGACGGCACGATACCCTCTCCTCGCCCTTCTTCATATTTTAGTATGCGATAGCCCTAACCATCCGTGTCCATCCGTGTTCAATTCTTCGGAAGCACGCTATAATCATCAGCCGTTGTCCAAAGGCAACCGGGGAAGACGTAACGGATGAGCGCCAAGAGCCAAACGCCGATCGACGGCGACACACCGATTTATCTCTACAACGCCGACCGCCGGTGGGGCAGCTGGCGCGACATCGTGGCCGATAAGTTCCACGAGCTGCGCCAATACCAGTACCTGCTGCGCAATCTGGTCGTCCGCGACCTGAAGGCGCGTTACAAAAGCTCGGTACTGGGCATCCTCTGGAGCATCCTCAACCCGTTGTTCCTGATGCTGGTCTTCACCGTCGTATTCAGTGTAATGGGCGGCAATCAGATTCGCCAGTATCCCGTCTTCGTCCTCGTCGGCCTCATCCCGTGGAACTTTTTCAGCGGCGCGCTGACCAGCGGCACGACCTCTATCACCGGCAACTCAGCCCTGGTGAAGAAGGTCTACTTCCCGCGCGAACTGCTGCCGACCTCGGCCCTGTTGTCGAACCTGGTCAACTTCCTGTTCGCCTTCGCCGTGCTGATCATCCTGCTCTACGCCTTCGGCATTGGCCTGACTATCCACGCGCTGTGGGTTCCCGTGCTGCTGCTGACGCAGCTCATCTTCACCCTGGGCCTGTGCCTGCTGTTGGGCAGTCTGACCGTCTTCTACCGCGACGTGCTCATGATTCTGGAAGTCGTGGTGCTGGCCTGGTTCTTCGTCACGCCGGTGTTTTACTCGCTGGAGATGTTCGGCGACTCGGTCACACTGCTGGGTCTGACCTTCAACCCGGCGCAGGTCATGCGCTGGGTCAACCCGATGGCGTCGATCATCGACGGCTATCGCACTGTGCTGTGGGGGACGTATAGCAGCGGCGGCCCGGTGGGCATGAACGCTGCTTATCTGCTGCGGACGTTTGTCACCTCCGTCATCGTTCTAATCGTTGGCTACGCCGTCTTCGTCCGGCTCAACCCCCTCTTCGGGGAGAAGCTCTAGCAGGTTGTGGCCATATCGCAATCGACTATGAACCCAACTCGACTGACTCGTTCCGCCTGGCTGCTGGTCAGCCTGGCTTGCCTGGTGCTGACCGCCTGTGGCGCGGCGGGGGCCGTGGTCGATGCGAGGCCTGGCTCGCCGACCCCTTTCCCGACCGGCACAGCCGCCCCGACCGACGCCGCCACCAGCACGCCGGAGACAGGCGACGCCACCGCGGAAACAACCCCGACCGATGCCCCACCGGCCGAGACCCCGGCTCCCGACAGCACCAGCACCCGGCGGCCGACGGCCACCCGCCCGGCCGTTGACACGCCTGTTGCCCCGACGCCACGGCCGACAGTCACGCCGACCAGCCGGCCGCAAGTCGATCCGACGGCGGCGCTGAACATCCCCGGCTCCATGCGCGAGGGCGTGCCCACCCCGCCGACGGCTATCCCCTCGCCCGTGCCCGTGTTCGACCTGCCCCAAGGCACCACCAACATCCTGCTGCTGGGCAAGGACCAGAACGCCGACGGCAGCGGCGACGCGCGCACGGACACGATGATTATCGTCTCCATCAACCGCGAGGCGCAGACGGCGTCAATGGTTTCCTTGCCGCGCGACCTCTACGTCTACATGCCCAACCGGATCATGGGCCGCCTCAACACGGCGGTCAACCTGGGCGGCGTGGAGTTGCTGGAGCAAACCATCCTCTACAACTTCGGCATCCCCATCCACTACCACGCCCAGGTGGATTTCGACGGCTTCAAGCAGATCGTCGATCTGTTGGGCGGGGTGTCGATGGCGGTCAGTTGCCCGCTGGAGGATTGGCGGCTGCTGTCGCCCGAACTCGACCCGACGTTGGAAGAGAACTGGGGGCGTTTCAAGCTGGAAGCGGGCATGCACCAGATGGACGGCGATCTGGCGCTGTGGTACGCCCGCTCACGCCTGACGACGACCGACTTCGATCGCGGCCGTCGCCAGCAGCAGTTGCTTCAGGCGATGCTCAACCAGAGCGTGGATCTGGGTCTGGTGGCGCGCGCGCCAGAGTTGTGGGGCGTCTTCAATGAGGTGGTCGAGACGAACATGGACATCGGCCGCATTCTGCAATTGGCGTCCATCGCCCCCGGCGTGCGTGACAATGGCGTGCAGCACCTATACCTGGCGGGCAAGATGCGCTCCTGGACGGTTCCAGAGAGCGGCGCGGCGGTGCAGTTGCCGGTCTGGGAAGGCGAAGACATGATGTACGACACCTTCCGCCGCCTGCTGCTGCCGCCGGCGCTCAACCGGGCTGACCGCGCGCCGATTACGGTCGAGATCATCAACGCCAGCCAGTACCCGGCCCAGGCGCTGCTGGCGGCCGACAATCTGGCCTGGTACGGCTTCGTGCCGGTCATTGGCGTGGCCCGCGAGCCGCAGGAGAAGTCAGAACTGACCTACTTCGGCGAGAACTTCAAAGGCTCATACGACTGGCTGTTCGCCTGGGTCATGGGCGTGTCGCAGGAGCGTATTCAACTGCTGGATGACGAAGGCGCGACCAACTATCGCGTCGTCATCGGCAACGACTACAACCCCTGCCGCCCGGCTTTCGAAGCGCCCCAGGCGGAGTTGTCGGAGCCATGACATAAATTGCCCCTTCCCGCGCGCAAGGGCATAATTCCACCCGGCGACAAGTGGCCAGTAAGCTGACTCACTGAACACTGTATACTGCTTACTGCTCACGCTTCCCCGGGAGGGTACTGTTGAACGATAAGCGCGAGATCACGGGCTGGATGATGTACGACTGGGCCAACTCGGCCTTCAGTACGACCGTCGTCACAGCCCTGCTGGGGCCGTATATCCAGTCGTTGGCCGAATCGACGGCCGAGCCGCTGCGCCTCTTTGGCGCGGCCATCGAGCCGGGGGCCATCTTTCCCTTTGCCGTCTCTCTCTCCGTCATCCTCCAGGTCATCTTCCTGCCTCTACTGGGAGCGATTGCCGACTACACCGCTCTCAAGAAGCGCATGTTGCTGGCCTTTGCCTACACCGGCGCGGCGGCGACCATCCTGCTGTTCTTCGTCCGTGGCGAGATGCCGCTGGTGGGCACCAGCGGCGCGGTGGTGTTGGGCAGTCTGCTGCTCATCGTCGCCAACCTGTGCTTTGGCGCGGCTATCGTCTTCTACAACAGCTTCCTGCCGCAGATCGTCTCGCCCGACGCCCGCGACGCGGTCAGTTCCCGCGGCTGGGCGCTGGGCTATCTGGGCGGTGGGCTCTATCTGCTGTTCAATCTTATTCTTCTGCTGGTAATGGACGACACGACGCTGGCCGTGCGCCTAAGCTTGGCCGGGGCGGGCGTGTGGTGGCTGGTGTTCACCCTGCTCTATCCGCGGCGGCGGCTGGTGCAGCGCGCGCCGTCACGGCCGCGCCCGCAAACCAATCTCTTCCGTCACGGCGTGCGACAGGTCGTGGCGACGTTGGGCGATTTGTGGCGCGACTACCCGATGACCCTGCGCTACCTCGTCGCCTACCTCATTTATAATGATGGCATCCAGACGGTCATCGTCGTGGCCGCGGCCTTCGCCACCAGCGAGCTGGGCGTTGGGGCCCAGACGGTGCTCATCCTGGTGCTGATGATCCAGTTCGTGGCCTTCGGCGGGGCGCTGCTCTTCGGCCGCATCGCCGCGCGCATCGGCGCCAAGCGGGCAATCATGATCACTTTGGTCATCTGGTCGGGCGTCGTCATCTACGCCTTCGCCTTCCTCAACAACACGGTGCAGCTATTCATCCTGGGCGTGCCGCTGGCTCTGGTGTTGGGCGGCTCACAGGCGCTCAGCCGCTCCCTCTTCTCCCAGATGATCCCGGCCGAGCACGAGGCGGAGTACTTCGGCTTCTACGAGATTAGCGAGCGCGGCACGTCGTGGATTGGTACGTTCGCCTTCGCCCTGGCGGTGCAGGTGACCGGCTCGCAACGCATCGCTATCGTGGCCCTGATCATCTTTTTCGTTCTCGGCTTGCTTCTCCTGAGCCGCGTGGACGTGCGCCGGGCCATCGTCGAGTCCGGCAACGATCCCAGCGGCGTGGTACTATAAGAATAGAAACCACAGATTACACAGATTTCACAGATTCAAGAGAAAAATCTATGCAATCTGTGATTTCTTCTTCCGAAGGAGAAAGACATGGATCAATCGGAGGTCAACGCGGCTGTCGCCTACGTCAATGAGCGGGGTACGGCGGTGGAGCGGGCGCGCCTGCGCTACCTGCTGTATGGCGAGAGCGCCCCGACCGACGTACGCGAACAGTTCGAGCGCGGCCAGCGCGGCGACGGCGGCTGGTCGCCGCCGTGGGCCACGGAGTACAGTTCGGTGGACGCCACCTGCTTTCAACTGGCCCAGGCCGATCAGTTGGGCTTCGACCGGCGCTCGCCGCTGTTCATCGACGCGGTGCGCTTCCTGGCCGAGCGGCAACGGGCCGACGGCTACTGGGAAGAGGAGACCGAGGTGGCCGACGCCGCGCCGCCCTGGGCGCAGCCGGGTGAGACGGCGGCTCGCCTCTACCTGACGGCCAACTGCGGCTTCTGGGCGGCGGTGACCGGCCTGGTGCCGACAGCGGTCCGCGACGCCGCCGCCTACCTCAGTTATCACCTGCGCGCCGAGGGCGAACTGCCGTCCTTCTTGCAAACCCACTGGCTGGCCGTCGCCCTGTGGCAGCAGCGCGGCCTGGTGGACGAGGCCGGCAAGACGCTGGGCTATCTGGCGGGGCAGGCCGGCGAGCTATCGGCCGGTAATCTGGCCTGGATGGTCGTGGCGTTGCGCGAAGGGGGCGTGCCGACGGCCGAGGCGGCGATCGTTGCCGCGCTCGACCGGCTCCTGGCATTGCGCGAGCCGGGCGGTAACTGGCCCAGCGACGAGGGAATCGAGAACAGTGTCCACGTGACCATCGAGGCGCTCAAGTCGTTGCAGATGTGCGGTCGTTTGCCGTGAAGCCGGGCGACACCATCTGGGTCCGCACCAGTAAGGCCGACGGCCGGCCGCACCGCTGGTGGCAGGCGCAGGTAGAGGCGGTTGACGACGAATGCGTTGTCGTCTATTCGGCCATCGGCAGCCCTATCCACCACAACCCCGACCGCTTCCCGGCGGCCATCTTCCCTCTGCGACACGCCATCCGCTCTTACTACTGGCCCGGCCGGCGGCACAACCTGCTGGAAATCTACGGGGCCAATGGCCAACTGGTCGAGCTTTACGCTGACATCACCAGCCCGGTCGAGGTCCGAGAAAACGAGATCGCCTTCATCGACCACGAGCTGGACGTATCGCAACTAGCCGGCCAAGCGCCGCGCATCGTTGACCAGGACGAGTTCGCCGCGGCGGCCGTGGCCTTTGGCTACTCCGATGAGCTGTCTCTTATACACATCTGACGCTGCCGACGAGCGATCTAGTGGAGATCTCGGTGGGTGACGTATCATTAAAAAAAAAAAAACATATGAGTCACAGATAAGACGCACTCAACTAAATAGTAACACACATAGCAGTAGTCAACTAAGGCAAAGAGACGCGACATCATTATAATATAAAGATATTAACAA
>CALLZA010000231.1 GCA_937858165.1 uncultured Ardenticatenia bacterium | reverse complement strand
TCCAGCTGCGGCTCCGTGCGTGGTTCCCGTGGGCTTGCGGGCGCTGCCCGCGTTTGGGGCCCAGCCATCCGTGCGCGGGGTCGCACCCTGCCGGCGGGCTCGCGTCGGGCAATAGGCGGCGGCCACGGGCGGTCCGGCGGTGCGTGCCTCGGGCAGCAGGTGGGCCGGCGCGGCGGCCCCGCCGCGCAGGATGAGACGCAGGGCGGGCGTGTCGTCGGCGGTTAATCCTTCGTGTAGCAACCGACTGAGCATCGTCGGCACGAGCGAGACGAGGGTCACGTCGTCTTGGCGCAAGCTACGGCGAACGGTGGCGGTGTCGAAGCTCTCATGGAGGACGACGGCCGTACCGTAGAGGCAGGCGCGAAACAGCACCGCCAGGCCGCCGACATGGTAGAGGGGCAGGCAGGCCAGCCAGCGGTCGCCGGGCACAACGCCGAGGCGGAAGGCGGAGCCGACGGCGCTCCAAAGGTGGTTGGCGAAGGTGATGACGGCCCCCTTCGCGTAGCCAGTTGTGCCGGACGTGAAAATGATCGCCTGGGGATGATCCAGGGTTGCGGGTGGCGGATCGGCGAGTGGCTGTTGTGCAGCCCATGCTTCGAACGCAAGCATATCAACAGGCAGAACGAGGCGAGGCAACGAAGCGGGTACGTCGGCGGCCTGCTTCTCGGTCGGCAAGGCGCTAATGAGCCCCGTGCAGTCGGCCCGCGCCACCTGCCAGGCCAGTTCGGCTGCCGTCAGCCGCGTATTAAGCGGCACCATGACCGCGCCCAGGCGAGCCAGGGCGAAGACGGCCACAATCAGCGGCAGCGAATTGGGCAGCAGCACAGCCACGTGGTCGCCGGGGCGCGCGCCGTCGGCGGCCAGCCGGGCGCATAGCCGCGAAGCCAGCGCGTCCAGCTCGCCGAAGCGCCACCAGCGGCCGTCGATCAGCAGCGCCGGGGCATCCGGTGTATCGGCCGCCCGCACCCTCAGCCAGTCTGTTGTGACTTGATACTGTTCCATAAATAAAGAGGGGCAAACCACGGATTACGCTCGGCTGTCCTCAGCCAAGCGTAATCCGTGGCCCAAAACGCTTACGGCCGCCACGGGTACTTGCCGAAGTCGGGCTTGCGCCGCTCCAGGAACGCTTCCTTGCCCTCGCGTCCCTCTTCGGTCATGTAGTAGAGCATCGTCGCGTCCCCGGCGAAGACTTGCAGACCAGTCTGCCCGTCGAGGTCGGCGTTGAACGCCCCCTTCAGGAAGCGGATGGCGATGGGGCTTTTCTCCAGAATCTCCTGCGCCCAGGCCACACCTTCGGCCTCTAGCACTTCGACCGGCACGACCTTGTTGACCAGGCCCATTTCCAATGCCTCCGCAGCGTTGTACTGGCGACAGAGGTACCAAATCTCGCGTGCCTTCTTCTGGCCGACGATGCTGGCCAGGTAGTTGGAGCCGAAGCCGCCATCGAAGCTGCCGACCTTCGGCCCGGTCTGGCCGAAGATGGCGTTGTCGGCGGCGATGGTCAGGTCACAGATGACGTGCAGCACGTGGCCGCCGCCGATGGCGTAGCCGGCGACGAGGGCGATGACCGGCTTGGGCATGGTGCGGATGATGCGCTGTAGCTCCAGCACGTTGAGCCGGGCCACGCCGTCGTCGCCGATGTAGCCGGCGTGGCCGCGTACGCGCTGGTCGCCGCCGGAGCAGAAGGCGTACTTGCCGTCCTTGGCCGGGCCGTTGCCGGTCAGCAGGACGACACCTACCTGCTGGTCCATCCAGACGTGGCGGAAAGCGTCGGTCATCTCGTCGATGGTGTGTGGCGTGAAGGCGTTGCGCGAATCGGGCCGGTTAAACGCCTGTCTCTTATACACATCTGACGCTGCCGATGAGCGATCTAGTGTAGATCTCGGTGGTCGCCGTATCATTAACAAAAAAAACACTCTAATTTCTAGTAGCCACCTATGTATACTCATCAAGCACGAACGTGATCGCGTTACTGTGAGTTACTCACACTAATATTATCACCAATTATTTACGAGTTATAGTGTACATATGG
>CALLZA010000230.1 GCA_937858165.1 uncultured Ardenticatenia bacterium | reverse complement strand
CCTTATAGGAGTAGTGTGAGTAAGCTTAGTGTTGTGCATTCGTGTATCTTTGATTATTTCGGGTAGTCTGTGTTGAGGTGTAGTGCTGTTTTTTTTTTGTGTTTGTTGTTTTCAAGCAGAAGACGGCATTCGATATCTAGTGCGGTCTCGTGGGCTCGGAGATGTGTATAAGAGACAGAGGTCATCGTCTGCACCTCGGGGGCCATCGCCGTCGGCCGCGAGCGCCTCGGCTTCCCCGACCTGCCGCCGACGCTGGCCAACAAGCAAATGCTGGCCGCCGTCGGCCAGACACGGCTGATGCAGATGTGGGAGCGCTTCTTCGCCATCTACGGCCTGTTCGTCGGCCAGCTACTGCTGACGCGGGCCGACGTGGAGAACCGACGGCGATTCCTGAACGCCCGCGACGCGCTCCACACCCTGCTGGCCCACCGCGTCGTGCCGATTATCAACGAGAACGACGCCGTAGCTACGGAGGAGATTCGGCTGGGCGACAACGACACCCTCTCGGCCCTCATCGCCATCCTGGCCGAGGCCGACCTGCTGTTGCTGCTGACCGACCAGCCGGGCCTCTTCACCGCCGATCCGCAGACCGACCCGGCGGCGACGCTCATCCCCGAAGTGCGCCACATCGACGCCGCGCTGCGCAGCGTGGCCGGCGACAGCGCGTCGGGGCTGGGCGTGGGCGGCATGTCGACCAAGCTGCGCGCCGCCGACGTGGCCCGCCGCGCCGGGACGGAGGTGGTCATCGCCGCCGGCCGGCTGCCGGAGGTCATCGCCCGCGCCGCCGCCGGCGAAGCCGTGGGCACGCGCTTTCCGGCGCTGGAGCACCCGGTGGAAAGCCGCAAGCGCTGGATACTGGCCGGGCCGCGGCCGGCCGGGGCGTTGCTGGTCGACGGCGGCGCGGCCGAGGCGCTGGCCCGCGGTGGCAAGTCGCTGCTGCCGGCTGGGCTGCGCGGCGTGGAGGGGGCGTTCGGCCGCGGCGACACGGTACTCATCCTCGACCCGGCGCGCCAGGAGTTAGCCCGCGGCATCAGCCGCTATGACAGTGACGATCTGCGGCGCATCGCCGGCTGCCGCTCATCGGAGATCATCGACCGCCTGGGCTACGCCTACGGCGCGGTCGTCGTCCATCGCAACGACCTGATCCTATTGTAGGGCGGGATGGCATCCCGCCTTCTTACAACGAATTGAGCTTCTTGCCGGCGGAATACCACCCCGCCCTACTGGAGAAAGTATGACCGACCTCAACGCCATGGGCCAGGCCGCCCGCGCCGCCGCCCGCCAACTGGCCACGCTGACCACCGCCCGCAAGAACGACGCCCTGCGGGCCATCGCCGACGAACTCGAGACGCGCGGCGGCGAGGCGATTGTTCAGAATGAACACGACATCGCTGACGCCCGCGCCGCCGGCCAGAGCGCGGCCATCCTCGACCGGCTGCTGCTGGACGAGTCGCGGCTGGCGGCGCTGGCCGCCGACACGCGCCGCGTGGCCGATCTGCCTGACCCCGTGGGCGAGGAGCTGGAGAGCCGGCTGCTGCCCAACGGGATGCGCCTCGTCCGCCGCCGCACGCCCATCGGCGTCATCGGCGTCATCTACGAGGCCCGGCCCAACGTCACCATCGACATCGCCGCCCTGTGCCTGAAAACGGGCAACGCCGCCATTCTGCGCGGCGGCCGCGAGACGCTGCGCACCAACCTGGCCCTGGTGGGCGTGATTCAGGCGGCGCTGGTCCGCTGCGGCCTGCCGCCGGCGGCGGTGCAAGCCATCGCCGACCCCGACCGGGCTCTGGTGGCGGAACTGCTGCGCCTCGACCGCTACGTGGACATGATCATTCCCCGCGGCGGCGCGGCGCTGCACCGCCTGTGCCGCGAGCAGAGCCGCATCCCGGTCATCACCGGCGGGCTGGGCATCTGCCACATCTACGTCGACGCCAGCGCCGACCTGGAACGGGCGGTGGACATCATCGAGAACGCCAAGGTGCAGCGGCCGAGCGTCTGTAACGCGCTCGATACGCTGCTCGTCCACCCGGCGG
>CALLZA010000229.1 GCA_937858165.1 uncultured Ardenticatenia bacterium | reverse complement strand
TGTTGATAGTAGTGTCTGTGATAGTTATTGTACAATGTGAGACTAGAGGTTGGTGTTGTGTTTGTTGTGTTTTTTTTTTCAAGCAGAAGACGGCATACGAGATCTAGTACGGTCTCGTGGGCTCGGAGATGTGTATAAGAGACAGGGCCAGGTCGATGGCCAGGTGGAAGTCGGCGCGGGCCAGTTCATATTCACCGCGGGCGCGATGGGCCTGGCCGGCCTGCAAGTGGGCCTTGGCTTGCCGTTCGGCGTCGCCGGCCGCCACGGCCAGTGGTTCGGCTGTCGCCGCGGCGTTGAGGGCGGCGTCGTAGTCGCCGGTGAAGTTGTAGAAGCTGGCGTAGCGCAGCGCCACTTCGGCCGAGGGGCCAGGCTGATTCAGCTTTGCGACCAGTTCGGCCAGGGCCGCCAGGTCAGCCGTCTGCCTGTCGCGCCGTCCCTGGAGTTGATAGATAGACTCGCGCTCCAGCAACAGCTCGTAGCGCGTCGCCACATCGCCCTTGGGCAGCAGCACCAGGGCCCGGCTGATGGCCCGTTCCGCCTCCGGCAGAGCGAAGCGGGCAGCGGCGTGCTTGCCGGCCCGCGTCTGCCAGTGGGCTTCGGCCGGCCGTTCGCCGGCGGCGGCGTAGTGGGCGGCGATGAGATCGGCGTACTCATCGACGCGGTCGCCGCCGGCGATGATGAGCCATTGGGCGGCGCGTTGGTGATAGTCGCGCCGCCGCCGCAGGAGCACGCTCTCATAGGTCACGTCGCGTAACAGGGCGTGCTTGAAGACGTACTCGTGCGTGCCCTCGAACGCCGTCTCCTCGCGTGGGTAGACCAGCTCGCGGAGGCCCAGCGCCGGCCAGATGGGCGCGACGGTCGCCGGATCGGCCTCGCCGACGTAAGCGACGGCCGCGTCCCAGAAGAGACGGCCGACGACCGACGCCCGTTGCAGCGTCTCGCGTTCGACGGCGGGCAGGCTGTCGAGCCGGGCCTGCAAGACGCCCGTCAGCGTCGCCGGCACGTGGATGGCGTCGAGGCGGTCGAGATGGAAGTGCCAGCTCTCGGCAAGCGACGAGTGACGAGCGACGAGCGACGAGTCCTCTTCACTCGTCACTCGTAACTCGTCGTTCGTCACTCGCTCGATCACGCCTTGTTCAATCAGCATCTTGATCAGCTCTTCGACGTAGAACGGGTTGCCCTCGGCACGTTCGACGATCAGGTCGCGCAGGCGGTCGGGCACGGTGTCGGCTTTTTGCAGGATTTCGGCCACCAGTTGGGCGCTGGCGTCGTCGGCCAGCAGGCTCAGGTCGAGGCGCTGGTGGTTGGGACGGCCGGCCATCCACTCCGGACGGCGTTCGTAGAGCGACGGCCGCGCCGCGCTCAGCAGCAGCAGCGGTTTGTCGCGCAGCGCGCCATGCAGCAGTTCGACACTGTCGAGTGAGCTATTGTCGGCCCAGTGCACATCTTCGAGCAACAACACCAGTGGCGCACGTTCGGTGGCGGCGCGGAAGTAGGCGACCACGTGTTGCAGCGCCGCTTCGCGCACCTGGCGCGCGTTGCCCAGCAACGGCTGGACGTGAGGGCTGTCGCTGAAGTTATAGCCCAGCAGATGGCCGACGCGGTGGGCGGCCATCTCAGCCATGTCTTCTCCCAGCAGGGCGCGGAAACCGGTCACCAGCTTGTCGGTAACGGTAGGCGGCGCATCGTCGTCGTAGATGCCGCAGCGGAAGACAAACACGTCGCGCAGCAGGCCGAACGGCAGGTGTTGCGTTTCCAGCCGGGCGCGACCGCGATAGAGCTGGACGTTGACCGGCTGTAAGTCGCCCCAGTTCTCGAACTCGTAGAGCAGGCGCGACTTGCCCAGCCCGGCCTCTCCGACGACCACGATCGAGCGCGCCTGTCGCTCTTCGATGACGGTATGGAACAGCGTTTGCAGAGCGCCCATCTCCGTGTCGCGGCCGATCATGCGCGTCTCGATACCCTCCACGCCGCGCCGCCGGGTGCGGAACGAGCGCGCCTTGGGCTTCAGGACGCGGTAGACGGCCACCGGCTGGGGAAAGCCGCGCACGGCGATGGGCGGCAGCGGCTGCATGTCGAAAACGCCGCGCACGTGCTGGTAGGTGTGGTGGGAGATGAGCACCGTGCCCGGCTCGGCCAGGCTCTCCAACCGCGCGGCCAGGTTAACCGGCAGGCCGGTGACGGAGTCCTCCCCCTCGGCCCCTTCGCCGATGAGCACCAGGCCGGTGTCGATGCCTAGTCGGACCTTGAAGCCGGGTCGGCCGCGCTCGGCCGCCAGCTCGGCGGCGATACGTTCCGCCTCGCTCAGGATGTCCAGGGCGGCCCGGATGGCGTGGTCGGGGTCCTTCTCCTGGGCCGTGGGCAGCCCGAAGGCGGCTTTGAAGCCGTCCCCCTGATAGCGAACGATGCGGCCGCCGTGTCGCCCCACCGGCGCGGCCAGCCGGGCCAGAGCCCGGTCGATGATCTCGACGATCTCCTCCGGGTCAAGCCCCTGGATGAGGTCGGTGTGGCCGGCCAGGTCGAGGAAGAGCAGCGTGGCCTGGACGCGGCGCGCGGCGGCCGGCCCCAGCGTGGCCAACTGGCGGCGCAGCGCGTCGAGGGTGGCGTCGATGATGGCGTCATCGATGGTGCCGCGCAAGCTCTCCTGGACGGCGATGGCTTGCTCTAGCTGGTGGCGGTCGGGCATGGTTGTTACGAGTGCTCGTGAGTGAGGCGTTCGAAGCCTTGCTCGGCGAAGTGCTGGTCGAAGGTGAAGGCGCGATTGATGCCGTCCTGGCGCATCGTCTGAAAGGACGTGCAATCGACCAAACTCAGGTTGCGGCGATTGGCGCTCAGGACAGACGTCAGCGCCTGCTCATGGAGGGTTTCATCAACCCACCGGACGAGCAAGCTGGGCATCACTTTCGACTGGAAAGCGCGCACCGCCTGAAGGCCAACGCGTCGCTGAAGCAAGGCCACTGTTTCAACCAGGACGTAGTTGTTGGTGACAAGCGGCTCTTCATCGCTAATGAGCCGCCGCCAGATTGCGGCCGCCGCCGTATGATACTCATCATCGGCGGCCAATACGGCCAGGAAAGCCGAGGTGTCGACAAAGACGGTCATGAGGCGTAAGCCTCGGCCAGATAGCGGTCGTGGTCGCGGGCCAGGTCGGGTGTGTCGGCGCTGAACTGGCCGACCACGCTCAGCGCCCACTGCTGCCGTTCTTCCCTGGTGGCAAGCGGGCGTGCCTGAAGGATGTAGTCGACGCCCTGCCGCACCAGTTCGGCCATTGACTTGCCTTCGCTGATGGCCAGTTCGCGCAGCCGGGCGGCTTGCTCTTCGGTCAACAGGATTTGCGTCCGAACCATCGCGACTCCTTACATCACATCTTGCAAGTTGATGTAATTGTATCAGGTAAGGGCGATGGGCGCTAACCCCAGAAGAGGGTCAGGTGGCCGGGAGACGAGGCTCAGGTTATCGGCCGACGCCTATTCTGGCTGCCTGACCCCTGCGCCCTAGCGCTGCACCTCAACAACGACCCCTTCTTCCGCCCACTCATAGAGCAACTGCGCGTTCTCCGAGCTGAGCAGGATACAGCCGTAGGTGACGCGCCGCCCCAGGTCGCCCGTCCATAGCAGTTGCGCCTGGCCGCGCGTCGGGAAGCCGTGGAAGCCGTTCATGAACTCCGACGTGGGCACGGGGCGATAGATACCCATGAACGACGGCATCCACAAATCCCAGTTGCCGGCGTAGGCGTTGGGCTCGTGGGACTGAATCTGGAAGACGCCCGGCGCGGTGGGACTGCTGTCGATGCCCGTGCTGGCCGGCCACTCCCACTTCAGTTGGCCGTTCTCATAGACCCACGCCCGCTGCTCGCTAATGCTGACGACGATGCGCTTGCCGGGCACGGGCGGCAGCGGCAGCAGCGCGTCGGGTGAGGGGATGACGATCGCCTGCCCCACGCTGAGCGATTCGACGCCGGGGTTGGCCTGCTGAATCCACGGGTAGGGGATGCCATAGTCGTAGCCGATGCTCGACAGCGTCTCGCCCGACTGGACAACGTGGCGGCTCTCGGGGTGATAGACGCGGGCCGCGGCCGCCGGCTGCTGGGTCTGGATAGCGGCGCTGAGGGCGGCGGGCGTCTCTTCTTCACTCAAATAGCGGCCGTCGCCCATCTCCGCTTCCAGCGTGTCCAGGTAGGCAGCGGCGATCTGCTGGTCGAGCGCCCAGCGGTCCTCAGTCGGCGCGGCTGGGTCGATGCTCAGGCGCAGCCACTCGCTCCAGACCGCCGGGGGGATGGGCCAACTAAAGCGCTCGTCGCGCAGCGGGTCATACGCTTCCAGCGTGACGGTGTGACTCAGCAGGCGGTTGGCCTCGGCCACCGCCGCCGCCCCGGCCCGTACCGCCGCCGGCACCGCCAGTCAGTTCCTTGAATTTTGAGCATCCAAGTATAGCAATGAGAAGGAGGATGAGCGGTAGCAGGATCTTTTTCATAATTTTAGTCGGCGGCCTTTTCAGCTGCTTCGGTTTTCGATTCTCGATAAACGTCTCCGGCAAAATGACAGAGCGATTTGTGCCCCACCACAACTTCGACAAAGGGCGGAAACTCGCGGTGACAGAGGTCGGTCGCGCGTTCGCAGCGTTCCGCAAGGGTATCGGCGTTAGCGGCGCCTACGAAAGCTCGGCGGCGCTGGCCGCACGGGGCGAAGATGCGGCCGACAATCCCTATCTGCACGCCACCCCCCGGGTCTTTGGCCCAAAGCCGGGCCTTTACGGCCTGTCGATGGGTGCCGCGATCGAGGATTATTCCGAAACAGGCCAGGCGGCGGCCTGGGGTTTTTGAAACCGGTTGTGGGGGAAACGCGGCGGGGTGGGGCCCGTCGGAGGGCGCGGGGCAGTGGGTTTGGGCCGGGGGACGGGGCCCGGGAT
Organism: uncultured Ardenticatenia bacterium; assembly: GCA_937858165.1. GTDB lineage: Bacteria > Chloroflexota > Anaerolineae > Promineifilales > Promineifilaceae > Promineifilum. The sequence goes on along the minus strand of CALLZA010000229.1, from coordinate 288 downwards.
CCCGAGGGGCGCCGCCGGGGCCCCGCGGGTGCCACCCCCCGGTCCCCGCTGTGGCGTCCCCGTGCTGCTCCCACCACCCGCCGCTGCTTTACATGGGCGATGTCGGCTTCTCGGTAGCCTTCGCCTTCGCCATCGCAGCGCTGCTTTCCGGTCGCCTTGATGCGGCCTGGGCGCGCTGGTCGCGGCCGTGGACGATGGCCGCCTGGTGCTTCCTAACGCTCGGCATCGCCATGGGCTCGTGGTGGGCCTATTACGAGCTGGGCTGGGGCGGCTGGTGGTTCTGGGATC
>CALLZA010000228.1 GCA_937858165.1 uncultured Ardenticatenia bacterium | reverse complement strand
TCTGTGTGCTAATGGCTTTGTGTACACGGTATCTGACGGTGTTCACGGTGTGTTTGTTATGTGCGTGTGAGTGAGGTGTAGTGAGTTGAGGATAGGGTGTTGGATGTCAGCGTTGGTTTTTTTTTTTTTTTTTTCAAGCAGAAGACGGCATACGAGATCTAGTACGGTCTCGTGGGCTCGGAGATGTGTATAAGAGACAGAAGCGAGCCAGTTCAATAACCCCGCGAGTTACAGCAGGTTGGCGAGGCTGTGTTCGCTTTCTCCCAGCATCACATCCCCACGCAAATCCCCACATCTGGGGAATACATCTCCCCACATTCATCTCTATAGTGTCCTCAGTCGAACCCCGACCGGCAGCTATGCCAGGTGTCAAGATCTGACGCTTATCCCTGGGGTTCAAAAAGGAGATAAAAGTGATGAACGCCAAAAAAGCGACTCCGATTAAGGCGAGACCGAAGATGACCCCATCGGCTCTCATGCGTTTGGCCGGTCTGTCGGCCGTGGCCGCCGGGCTGGGCTTTATCGTTATTGGTTTGTTCCATCAAGAAAACGTGCCCGCCTCTGTTACCACGACGACCTGGGTTAACGTCCACATTGTGGCGACGGCCATGGGCTTCTTCGGCCTCTTCGGTCTGGCAGGGCTTTACGCCAGGCAGGTGGAAAAGTCAGGCTGGCTGGGTCTGATTGGTTTCATCATGTTCTCCATCTGGCTGGCGCTCATCATGGGCTTCTCCTTCGTGGAAGCGTTTATCTTGCCACAGTTGGCAACCGAGTCACCGGCGTTCGTGGCCGGCTTGCTGGGGATGTTTACCGCAACGGCCAGCGAGGTCGATCTTGGGGTTCTGCCGACGCTGTGGAACATCTCGGGGCCTCTGTTTATCGTCGGCCCCCTGCTTTTCGCCATCGCTACCTTCCGCGCCGCTGTCCTGCCGCGCCTGGCGGCCGGATTGCTGGCCCTCGGGGCCGTGTTGGTCCCCGCCGGAGCATTTCTGCCGCCCCAGCACGAGCCCTTGGTGATGGTCCCGATTGGGCTGGCGATGGCCTGGCTGGGGTACGCGCTCTTCTCTGAGCGGCGCGAGACCACCGCCGAAGCCTCGATCGCTCAGCGAACGGCGAAGCCGGAGCCGAGCAACGCCGCCTAACGGTTTTGGCAGAGACAAGCGGTCACACGGCCGCTTGTCTCGCCAGGCCAGGTAGATTTTCTCAAGGAGTTTGAAATGGCAATGCAAGTCAACAATCATGGTCGGACCTTTGACGTGCCGCGGAAGACCCGGACAACGTCGCGAAACATCTCGCTGGCCGCGGGCGTGCTCTACCTGCTCACCTTCGTCTCCATCCCGACCGGTTGGCTCTACGCTCCGGTGCGCGATCTGAACTACGTCCTTGGCCCCGGCCCGGATACGGCCGTCATCTCCGGCGGCATTCTGGAGATCATCGTGGCCCTCGCCTGCATTGGCACCGCTGTCGCCCTGTATCCGGCGGTCAAACGGCAGAACGAGGGCTTCGCGCTGGGCTTCGCCGGCGCGCGAATCCTGGAGGGCAGTACGATCTTCGCCGGCGTTGTTTGCCTCATGACGATCGTGACCTTGCGGAAGTCCGGGGCCGGCGCCGAAGCATTGGTCACCAGCCGGGCGCTGATAGCCATGTATGACTGGTTCCACCTCGGGCAGAACCTCATGCCGGCTGTAAACGCTGTGCTGCTCGGCTCGCTGCTGTACCAGTCGCGCCTCGTGCCGCGCGCCCTGCCCCTGCTGGGGCTTATTGGAGCGCCTCTGCTGGCTATCAACACCGTCGTCCTCATGTTTGGCATCACCGGGCCGGCCCTGACGCTGACGACGCTTGGCGTTCTCCCGATCGCGGTCTGGGAGTTTTCGCTGGGCGTTTGGCTCGTCGCCAAGGGATTCAACCCGGCGGCAATCATCACCGAGCCTGCGAAACAGGAAACAAACCTGCTGTCCAGCGCGGTCTAGATTGGCATATGGACTTTGGGTAGAGCGTACCCTCAGCCACACCCGCAAATTACCACAACTCAGGAGAACGATAAGATGAAAGCGATTGTCGCCACCAAGTTCGGAAGGCCAGACGTGCTTCAGCTCCAACAGGTGCCGAACCCGACGCCGAAAGACGGTGAAATCCTCATCAAAGTACATGCGACCACCGTCGCCGCCGGAGACATCCGCATGCGCAGTCTGGATGTGCCGCCGCTGTTCTGGCTCCCCGCCCGGCTCACCCTGGGGTTTACCAAACCGAAGCAGCCCATCTATGGTATGGAACTGGCCGGCGAAGTTGAAGCCATCGGCCAGAATGTGACTCGGTTCAAGGTCGGTGACCCTGTGTTCGCCTCAACTCTGGCCGCGAACTTTGGCGGGTACGCTGAATATAAAACCATGCTCGAAGATGGGTTGGTACTGACCAAACCACACAATATGAGCTATGAGGAGGCCGCCGCCGTTCCGATTGGGGGGCCAACGGCACTGCGCCTGCTGCGGAAAGGTAGTATCCAGCGCGGGCAAAAGGTTCTGATCTACGGCGCTTCGGGCAGTGTGGGGACGTATGCGGTACAGATTGCCAAGGCTTATGGGGCCGAAGTGACCGGCGTTTGCAGCACGGCCCACGTGGAACTGGTCAAGTCGCTGGGGGCTGACCAGGTCATCGACTATACCCGGCAGGATTTCTCGGCCGGCGGCGCTGTTTACGATGCCATCTTTGACACGGTTGGCAAGTGCCCCAAAGCCCAACGCGCCAAAGCCCTCAAGCCGAATGGAAAGTTCATCACGATCGCCAAGCTCAGCACGAAACAAAGCCTGGAAGAGTTGGCCGTCGTCAAAGAGCTGATTGAGGCGGGCAAGGTCAGAGCGGTCATCGGCCGCTGCTATCCGCTCGAAGACATGGTCGAGGCGCACCGGTATGTCGATATGGGTCACAAAACGGGCAACGTCGTCATCGCGGTCGGATGAAGAGCGGCGGGAGAACAACGATATGTCGAACAAGGGCAGCCCAGATGGTCAATCAGGCCAGTGCACGATCTACCTGATCCGCATCAAGGGTCATCTTGGTCACCACTGGACGGACCAGTTTGGGGAGCTTAGCATCACGTCGGAAGAGGACGGCACGACGCTCCTCACCGGGCGGGTCGTCGACCAGGCGGCGCTGCACGGGATATTGAGGCGCATACACGACCTGGGGCTTGTATTGCTTTCGGTGAACTCTGTTTGAGCCCGTGCTCAAGATTTGCAGGGTAAATTCTGTGCCGATTATCCTTAACAAAAACCGGTCGGACTGAATCAGTCCGACCGGTCATCTTCTTCGATTTCAGCGGTTCGGCGTTTAGGCGGTGATGCTCTGCATAACAGGCCGAAACTTGTACCCATAAACAATCATCCCTTCCGGGCCATCCGTCCGCAGCTTACGCGTGACCATCTCCACCGGCATGCCGATCTGCACATCGGTGAAGTCGACATCGGTCAGTTGGGCCGTGACCATCGGGCCTTCTTCCAGTTTGATCAGCGCTACCATGTAGGGCGCGTTGTGCTCGAAGCCCGCCGGCGGGTCGTAGATAGTCGTATAGGAAAAGACCTCACCCAGGCCGGTGAAGGTGTAGAGTTCCTTGGCCGGCGCTTCGCACTCCAGGCAGACATCGCGCGGTGGGAAGAGCTTCACCCCACAGTTGGGGCACACTTCGCCGACGAGCGTATACCGCTGCTGATTGAGACGCCAATGACGTGAAACTTCCATGTCGCTTACCTCCAGGCTGCGGACGCGGCTCCCACTGTTGCCAGCTTCCGCACCCTGCCTCTTCGCTGCGCCCAATCCGAGCGCACGATGTCAGATTATCCCCACCCACACTCCCATTCACTGTCAGCGCAAGGGAAAGTGCTGTCAAAAGCTATCAAAAGCAGGTTCCAGGTTCCAGGGGCCAGGGAAGAACGCGCTCTTCCCTGGCCCCTGGAACCTGGAACCTAGCCCCTAAGAATGTGCGTAACAGCCGTCGCCCCCGTCCCGCCCAGGTTCTGGGCCATGCCCACGCGCGCGCCGGGAACCTGGCAGTCGCCCGCTTTGCCGCGCAACTGCTGGACGAGTTCGACGATCTGGTAGATGCCGGTGGCGCCGACGGGGTTGCCGCGCGCCTTCAGGCCGCCGAAGGTGCTGATGGGGATGCGGCCGTCGCGGCGAATGTGGCCGTCGCGGGCCAGTTGCCACCCCTCGCCCCGCGCCGCAAAACCACACGCCTCCAGCGACAGGGCAGCCATAACGGTGAAGGAGTCGTGCAGTTCGAAGACGTTAACGTCATCCGGGCCGATGCCGGCGGCGGCATAGGCGCGGCGGGCGCTGGCCTCGGCCGCGCTCAGCCACAGCGGGTCGCGCCGGTCGTGCAGCGCCAGCGCGTCGGTGGCCAGGGCCGAAGCGGCAATACGCACCGGCTGGGCGACCATGTCCCCGGCGCGGTCGGCGCGGGTGACGATGACCGCCGCCGCCCCATCGCCCGTTGGCGCTTCGTCGAACAGGCTAACCGGGTCGGCCACCATCGGCGCGGCGGCGAACGCCTCCGGCTTCAGGCGGTTGCGAAACATCGCCCGCGGGTTGACCGCGCCGTTGGCGTGGGCGTTGACGCTGAAACCGGCAAAGTCGGCCAGGGCTACTCCGTAGGTATGCATGTAGCGGCGCATGAGCAGCGCGCCCGCGCCGCTGAGCGTTTGGCCGTGGATGACCTCGTAGTCGCTGTCGAGCGCTGTGGCCAGCGCGGCCAGCACCGAGGAGCCTGTTTCGTCGGTCACCTTCTCCACGCCGACAACCAGGGCCGTCTCCACCAGGCCGCTCTCCACGGCCAGCACCGCCTGGCGCAGCGCCGCGCCGCCGGAGGCGTCGGCCGCTTCGACGGTCATGGCCTCAATGCCGCGCAGCCCAGCGAAGTCGGCCACCAACGCACCGAGGTGGTTCTGGTTGCTCAGTTGGCCGGCCAGCATGTTACCGACGTAGAGGGCGTCGATCTTGTGGATGTGGGCGTCGTCCAGCGCCGCCTCGATGGCTGTCTCTTATACACATCTGACGCTGCCGACCAGCGATCTAGTGTAGATCTCGGTGGTCGCCGTACCATTCAAAAAAGAAGATACGTTGATAGCTGCACACACAGCAAATCAGCCACACACTATACAAAAAACCAAAATAAAGTCTAACAGACATAGCACAACATA
>CALLZA010000227.1 GCA_937858165.1 uncultured Ardenticatenia bacterium | reverse complement strand
TGTGTAATGTATAGTACTAGTGGATACGTATGATCTATGCTGTGTTAGTTAATGAGCATATTAATGTGTCAGTGTATATGTTTGTTTTTTCAAGCAGAAGACGGCATACGAGATCTAGTACGGTCTCGTGGGCTCGGAGATGTGTATAAGAGACAGCCTGGAACCTGGCCTCTAAAGTTTAACCACGATGCGCGTCCCCCCCGCCGGGGCGCTGGCAATGGTCAGCAGGCCACCGCCGCGCTCGACGCGCTCGCGCATCGACTTGAGGCCGAGATGGCCGGGAAACTCCTGGGTCATGTCGAACCCCTGGCCGTTGTCGCAGACCTCCAGCACGACGCGGCCGTTGTCGCCCACCAGACGCACCTCGGCCGACGTGGCGCGGGCGTGCTTGACGATGTTGTGCATCGCCTCCTGGGCCACGCGGTAGAGCATCTCTTTCTGCGGCAGCGTCAGCTCCGGCTCCGGGCCGAACTCGGTGGCAACGGGGATCTGGTGGCGCGCGCCGAGGGCGGCCGTCTGCTTGCGCAGCGCAGCCACCAGCCCCTCGCTGGCCAACGACTCCGGCCGCAACTCGAAGATGAGGGCGCGCATCTCGGCCATGCCGGCGTCGGCCTGGGCCAGCACGTAGTCGAGCGGCTCGGCCAGCTTCGCCTGTGTTGGCGCGTCGATGGCCGAGCGGTCGAGCATCGTCCGGGCCGTGCGCGTGCCCAGGGCGATGCCGTAGAGCGCCTGCGACACCGAGTCGTGCAGCTCGCGGGCCAGCTTCTGCCGCTCCTCCAGCGCCGCCAACTGCCCCGCCCCCTCATAGAGGCGGGCGTTCTCGATGGCCACGGCCAACTGGTTGGCCAGCGAGCGCAGCAAGTCCACGTCGCTCTCGTCGAAGGCGTTCGGCCGCTCGCTCTGGATGTCGAGCACGCCGATGACCACCTCCTTGCTCTTGATGGGCACGACAAGCTCGGAGCGCGTCGCCAGCCCGGCCAGCGGCACGTAGCGCCGGTCGTGGGTGACGTCGGGGCTGACGATGACCAGCCCCGTGGCCGCCGCCCGCCCGGTCAACCCCTCTTTGCCGATGCGCAGCCGGTTGGGGCTGAAGAGGATATCCCCCTCGTCCGACACCAGTTGGCCCGCCCCGGCGCGATAGACGGCGTAGTCCCCCTCCCGCACACAGACGCCGGCGGGCGCGGAGCCGGCCGAGAACGCGGCCAAGAGCGACGAGCTCTACTCCGCCATCTTGAAGGGTAACTCGGGTGAGAAAGAAGCCTTCGTGGCCTTCTTGAAAAAGACCACCCACTTCCGTCTCGACAACGAGGGCGGGAAACGAATGTTGGAGACCGGCTCCCCTTACTCCGGAGTCCGCCAGTCGGAAAATTGGGCGCGCGGCATGCTCCAGTTTTTTGAGGCCAACGGTTATCCCGGGCTGCGCAAACTGGATGCCGCCACGCGCGACGCCCAGATCGACAAGATCGCCCAGAGCTATAGCTTCAACCTGATCCTGGACGGCCCGGGAACGCCCGCGATGGGGAGTGGTATCAGGTCAGCTTCCAAGACACAAGATTCAAGACGCAAGCTTCAAGGCACGACCGCAAAGGTGCCGCTTTATGTCTTGAATCTTGGGCCTTGTGTCTTGAAGCTCGAATTCACTTCCGAACGTACCCCTCGAAGGTGTTGTGGTCTTTCTCGTGGAGCTCTGCGGGCGTGAGGCTCTTGAAGTAGTCGTAGGTGATCTTCAGGCCTTCGGCGCGGGAGACCTTCGGTTGCCACTTCAACAACTTCTTCGCTAGTGTGATGTCCGGCTGGCGCTGCTTGGGGTCATCCACCGGCAGTGGCTTGAACACGATGCCGCTGGGGTTGCCGGTGAGCTCGTTGATCGCCTGCGCGAACTGCAGGATCGTCATTTCAGCCGGGTTGCCGATGTTGGTAGGATCCGGCTCCGACGAGTGCAGCAGCCGCACCAGACCATCTACCAGGTCGCTAACGTAGCAAAAGCTCCGGGTCTGTGCGCCGTCGCCGTAGATGGTCAGCGGCTGGCCGTGCAGAGCTTGGAAGATGAAATTTGGCACGACCCGGCCATCGTTGATGCGCATGCGCGGGCCGTAGGTGTTGAAGATGCGCACGATACGTGTCTCCACGCCATGATGAAAGTTGTAGGCCATCGTCAGCGCCTCCGCAAAGCGCTTGGCTTCATCGTAGACCCCACGCGGGCCAATCGGATTGACATTGCCCCAGTAGCTCTCCGGCTGCGGATGCACCAGGGGATCGCCGTACACTTCCGATGTGGATGCGATCAGGAAGCGCGCGCCCTTCGCCAGCGCCAAACCGAGGGCATTCAAGGCGCCTACGGAGTTGACCTTCATGATCGGAATGGGGATCTTAGGGAAATCCACTGGGCTGGCCGGCGATGCCAGGTGCAGCACCGCGTGCAGCGGCCCAGCGATGTAGATGTATTTCGTCACATCATGTTTGATGAATTCAAAATCCGGGCGTCCGTTCAGGTGTGCGATGTTGTCGGTATTGCCCGTGATGAGATTGTCCATGGCGATGACGCTGTGCCCTTCGGCCAACAGTCGATCGCACAGATGTGAGCCGATGAACCCGGCCCCACCGGTGACGAGAATTCGCATGCATGATTCCTTTCTGTGTCGTTGGCTCGGATCTTGAGACCCGAGATGAGAGATCGGAGACCAGAGATCGGAGATCAGGGATTGTCGGGGTCCGATGCCCCGTGCGCCGTCAGGGACGCTGTGGCCTGCGGCAGACTGCCGAAAACTCCTGCACACAAGAAGAAAAAGTAGGACAAATCCACCAGGAAGAGCGAGTTGTCCACCAGGCCGTGGGCCAGTCCGGCGGCAAGGCCGGCCAGGAGGCCCAGAATCGCCGCCCGTTCATGACCTTCTGCAAGGGACTGGTAGACCCGCCAACCCGTCCGCGCGACGCCAAAAAACAGCCAGGCGCCGGCGGCGACGCCAACCAAACCGAGGCGCGTCCAGAAGTCAAGCAAGATGTTGTGGGGGTGGCTCAGGTTAAGTTCCTCCCAGGCGCTGGGCAGAACATAGCGTGTGCGGTAGGCGTACAGGAAATTGTCCGGAC
>CALLZA010000226.1 GCA_937858165.1 uncultured Ardenticatenia bacterium | reverse complement strand
TTGGTCACCTGCCGGCGATCATGGTGACAGTGCGTGTGGTGTGATTGTGTTCCAGATGTGTGACCGCAGCCACATATGTTGTCGGGCGGTTAAATTATTGTTAATTATCGTGGGTCTGCGTGTGTTTTTTTTTTCAAGCAGAAGACGGCATACGAGATCTAGTACGGTCTCGTGGGCGCGGAGATGTGTATAAGAGACAGTCTTCTGCCACTTCGCCGAGGCGACGCCCATCGACTTGCTGCCGCCGGAGGCCGCGCCGCAGGTGTTCCTCGTGCCGCCGCGCAACCCGGAGAGTCTGAAGCCCGCCCACGAGTGGGCGCAGGGCAACAACATCGCCATCCTGCCCACGTCAATCTGCACCGAGGAGCTGCTGGCGCTGGGCGCGGGTGCGGGGCAGACGGCCGTCTGGCGCATCACCTCGCCCAAGGACGGCGACACGGTCAGCGGCAACGTGCCCATCGTCGGCACGGCCAGCTTCGACCCGGCGGTGGTGGAGTTCTACAAGATCGAGCTGGGCATCCCCAACGGCACGGACGTGCAGTGGTTGACGCTGGGCGAAACCCACAACACGCCGGTGGTCAACGGGCAACTGGAGTTTCTGCAGGCCGAGGGGCTGGCGCCGGGGGTTTACTTCCTGCGGCTGATCGTCGTCAAGGACAGCAACTACGTCGGCGAGCCGCATCAGATACAATTCACCGTCGAGTAATCAAGTGCGTCGCACCTTTTGACCAGAGCAAGCATCAGAAAAATGGCACGCTGAAGCTGTAGGTTGCCCTTGACATCGTCCTCAGTGCATGGATAATGGTTCCAAATTGGAACCGTTGCGGAGTGTGCGATGACGACCATTACCGTTAAGAATATCCCCGACGATCTGTATGAACGTCTGAAACAGGCGGCTAAAACAAACCATCGTAGCATCAATAGCGAAATCATTGCCTGTATCGAGCGCAGCGTGAGCCCACGTCCGCTCGATATCGAAACCTTTGTGGCCGAAGCGCGGCAGTTGCGCGAACAGACGGCTGACTACGTGCTGACGCAAGCAGAACTCCGACAAGCCAGGAATGAAGGCCGGCCATGATCGTCGTTGACACCAATATTCTGGCCTATTTGTTGATCCACAGTGAGCGCTCGGTCGAGGCCGAACGTGCGTTGCAGAAAGACCCGGTTTGGGCTGCACCCCTCCTCTGGCGAAGCGAACTGCGTAACGTCCTGGCACTTTACATGCGGCAGAGGGGGATGACAGCCGAGCAGGCGGTGAAAGTTATCGACAAGGCCGACGAGTTATTACAAGGACGGGAGTACGCCCTGGCTTCCCACACTGTCTTGACGCTCGTCGCTCAAAGCGCTTGCTCGGCCTACGACTGTGAGTTTGTCGCTCTGGCTCAAGACCTCGATGTCTCCCTTCTTACCGACGATCGGCGTATTCTAAGCGAGTTTCCGAAGCGAGCCATCTCCCTAAAGCGTTTTGTCAGTGATGAAGCTGAGGTCGCTGAGAACTAGGGCTGTATGGTTTCGCTCAACGACACGCTGCTGGCAAAATCACGCGCTGTCCTAGCCACCCGGCCTAACCTATTTTGGCTCATCGGCGGCTCCGGCTCCGGCAAGTCCACCATCAGCCGGGCCCTCGGCGCGCAGACGGGCATCCCCGTCTATGACATGGACGCGGCCGTCTTCCGCCGCTTCCACTTCGACCCCATCCCCCACCCGGCGACGACGGCCTGGTTCACCGCCGTCAATCCGCTGCACTGGCTGCTCTCCCCACCGCGGCACGAGGTCGCCCCCCTCCACCGCCCCCCCACCCCCCCCACCCCCGCCCTC
>CALLZA010000225.1 GCA_937858165.1 uncultured Ardenticatenia bacterium | reverse complement strand
CTATCGCTTCGTTGTGTTTGTGTGTTTTCTGTCTGTGTTTGTTAAGTCGTCTCATGTTGTGGCACTCGTCTCGCTTGATGTTTACTTCGTATGTTCTAAGCCTGCGTGATCAGCTGTCCTTGTCGTTCTTTTTTTTTTTAATGATACGGCGACCACCGAGATCTACACTAGATCCTCGTCGGCAGCGTCAGATGTGTATAAGAGACAGTCTTGGCCCAGCGCAGGCAGTTGACCGTGCCGCCGCCGGGGTTGCAGGAGATGGTCGTCACCAGCCAGGCGAAGCCGTTGCGATACTCGAAGTCATGCGGGCGGTAGTCGTTGGCCTGCAGCTTGGCTGTGCTGCCCTGCTGTGGCGCGTCAATGGGATAGCCGCCGGTAACGCCGGTGGCCGTTTGCAGGTTGACGACGCCGACGGCCGCTGGGGCGCTACTCAGCGGATTGCTCCAGCGCCAGACGCGGTAGGTGGCACCGTTGTAGTTGTAGTCGGTGATGAAGTAGTGGTTCGTGCCGCTGTTCCATGTGCCCTGATTCCAGCCGTGCAGATGTAGCGGAATGGGCGTGTCTTCGGTTGTCGGCAGGTCGCGGCTGGCCCAAGCGGCGGCCGTGCCGGCGTACATGTCGGCCTTGTCGAAGGCGTAGACGCGCGACTCCAGGAAGCCGCTGGTGAAGATGTTGGCTCCGGCGAAGATGTAGTCGTCACCAACGCCGGCATGGGGGTAGTCGAAGAACTCCGCGCCGCTGGCGACGTGGAAAGCGTAGATGTGCCACGCGCCGAGCGGGTTGGCGGTGGCCGAGACGGCCAGGCAGTAGTGGGTGCCGTCCACATCAATGCCCAGGATGTAGCGGTTGGCCTGCTCGTCGTAGATGGCGTTGGGGTCGAAGTTGAAGGCGTTGCAGTTCGGATTGCTGTTCATGAAGGCGCCGAACTCGTATGGCCCGCCGACCAGGCTACCGGACTTGTTGTAGATGGCGAAGGAGGAGTTGACGGCGGCAATGAGGTGGTTGGGGCCGGCGGCCAGCTCGGGGTCGGGCGGCACGCCGCTGCCGTCGTTATAGTCCAGGCTCGGCCAACCGGCGCCGGGCACGGGGGCCTGGCCGGTCAGCAACGCGGCCGGCGCGGTCATCGGCGGCAAACTCAGGGCACGCTCTTGCCGGGCGGCGACTTCGGCCGGCGGCAGGAGGCTCTCCTCTTCGGTCAGGTCCACTTCGCCGCGCTGCCAGCGGGCGTAGAGGGTGTTTTCGGGGTTGACGCCGGTGGGGATGGCGGCCAGTTCGACGGTGACGGGCGTAGCCACGCCGGACTCCGGCGCGGGGGCCACGTCGTTGCGCGGGGCCAGCGGCCGGCCGGGGGCAAAGGCGGCCAGCGCGGCCTGGCGGGCGGTGCTCTCCGGCGCGGGCGCGCCGCTGCGGGCGATCAGCCAAACGCCGACCGCAACCAATCCAAGGATCACAACTGCTTTGGTAAGGGTGTGTTTCATGGGTTCCTCGATTACTTTAGGACACTTGTCGTCCATCCGCGGCTGGCGACAAGCCTTGACACGAGCGTTCGGGGAAAACGCTTGCCCGCCAAGCGACGGGTTTCTTCTATCATAGATCGAAACGACCGGCTCTGCAAGGGGGCCACTGCGCCACTGCGCCACTACGTCCGGGGCGAGCCGGGCGCGGTGGTCTGCTAACGCTGCCAGCGACGGTGTTCGACGAGCATGCAGGCGTCCTGTACCACGTCCAGCCCGGCGGCCCGCGCCTTTTCGGCCGCGGCCTCGTTGGCGATGCCTAACTGCATCCATACCGCCCTGGCCCCGCAGGTGATCGCCTGGTCGACGAACGGCGGCACGTTCTCGCTGCGCTGGAAGAGCAGAACGAGGTCGATCGGCTCGGGGACGTCGGCCAGCGCCGCATAGGCCGGCTCGCCCAGCCCTTCGCTCAGGTTGGGGTTAACGGGGATGATGCGGTAGCCGTGCTGTTTCAGGTACGCGGGGACGTAGTAGCCGGCTTTCTGGGGGGCGGAGGAGAAGCCGACGACGGCGATGGTCTTGGCCTCGGCGAGGATTTTATCAATCGTGGTGTCCTGGTCCATGGCCCAACTGTAACCCGCCCGGCTGCCCCGCGCCACCCGTGGAGTGCGCATCCTCAGATGCGCCGCCCGGCAAGGACGCCGTCCGCATCCTCAGATGCGGACTCCGCATCTCCCCCGCACCCCCGCACCCCTGCGCTTCAACCACGACCCTCAACGTGAGATTGTGACATTTGGCGCAAGTAAGACATGACAAGCAAGCCCGGCTCACAATTGCCAATCGTGGCCGCATGACTTACACTATCCTTGAGCCACTCGAACGCGACCGACCTTTCAACCCATACACAGGAGTAAGAACCCATGCAGAACTATGGCGCATTCGTGAGTCACTACGGCGTCGAGAATCATGGCATTAAGAACGCCGAGACTGTCTATTGGAACCTCACCACCTCCATGCTCTATGAGCAGGCCATCCGCCGGCACGAAGCCGCGATTGCCCATCTTGGCCCCCTGGTCGTACAGACTGGCAGCCACACCGGCCGCTCGCCCAACGACAAGTTCGTCGTCCAGGAGCCGTCGAGCGAGTCCGACATCTGGTGGGGCAAGGTGAACCGCCCCTTCACGCAGGAGAACTTTGACTATCTATATAGGAAGATGCTCGCCTACACCCAGAACCGCGACATCTTCGTCTTCGACGGCTACGTGGGCGCGGACCTGAACTATCGCATGCCGGTGCGCATCATCACTGAGTACGCCTGGCACAACCTGTTCGCCCGCAACATGTTCATCCGCGAATTCGACCCGGAGAAGTTGCGCAACCACGTGCCGGAGTTCACCGTCATCGACATGCCGCGCTTGAAGGCTGAGCCGGAGCTGGACGGCACCAAGAGCCAGACGTTCATTCTGCTCGATTTCGGCCGCCGCCTGGTGCTCATCGGCGGATCAGAGTACAGCGGTGAGATCAAGAAGAGCATCTTCACGGCCATGAACTACTTCATGCCCAAGCAGGGCGTGATGTCGATGCATTGCAGCGCCAACTTCGGTAAATCGCGCGACGACGTGGCCCTCTTCTTCGGCCTCAGCGGCACCGGCAAGACCACCCTCAGCAGCGACCCCAGCCGCCGCCTCATCGGCGACGACGAGCACGGCTGGAGCGACGACGGCGTGTTTAACTACGAAGGCGGCTGCTACGCCAAGGTCATCAAGCTCGACCCCAAGGGGGAGCCGGAGATCTACGAGACGACCCGTCGCTTCGGCACCATCCTGGAGAACGTCATCATGGACACCGGCACGCGCCGGGTTGACCTGGACGACGGTTCGCTAACCGAGAACACCCGCGCCAGCTATCCTATCTCCCACGTGTCGAACGCGGTGCGCGACGGTGTGGCCGGTCACCCGACGCACGTCTTCTTCCTGACGGCCGATGCCTTCGGCGTGCTGCCGCCAATCGCCAAGCTGACCAACGCCCAGGCGATGTACCACTTCCTGAGCGGCTATACCGCCAAGGTGGCCGGCACGGAGCGCGGCATCACCGAGCCGCAGCCGAACTTCAGCACGTGCTTCGGCGCGCCGTTCATGCCGCTGCGTCCGGGCGTCTACGCCAAGCTGTTGGGCGACAAAATTCAGCGCCACGGCGCCCAGGTGTGGATGATTAACACCGGCTGGACGGGCGGCCCCCACGGCGTCGGCAGCCGCATGAAGCTGGCCTACACCCGGCGCATGATCCACGCCGCCCTCGATGGTGAGCTGGACAATGTGCCGATGATCGAGGAGCCGAACTTCGGCCTGCTGGTGCCGGAGAGCGTGCCCGACGTGCCGGACGAAATCCTGATGGCTCGCAACACCTGGACGGACAAGGACGCCTACGACGCCCAGGCCGCCCGGCTGGTAGGCATGTTCAAGGAGAACTTCAAGCAGTTCGAAGATCTGGTGACCGACGACATCAAGGCCGCCGGGCCGCGTTGAGGCAGAAAACAGTAAACAGTATTCAGTATTCAGTATTCAGTAAGCAGTGTTTAGCATCTGTCTCTTATACACATCTCCGAGCCCACGAGACCGTACTAGATCTCGTATGCCGTCTTCTGCTTGAAAAAAAAAAAACACAGAACAACTACCCCTCTCTCACTGACACCGTACGACTACACATCAGCACACCTCCACACGTCAGCAGTGACAACCCCAGCA
>CALLZA010000224.1 GCA_937858165.1 uncultured Ardenticatenia bacterium | reverse complement strand
GTGATGGCCGCCGGGGGGGAGCCGTGGGCGGCACCGGCACAGCGCCCCCGCCCCGTGTTGCGCAGAGGGAGGGCCGGTTTCCCCGCCATGGTCGTCTTGCCCGCGCCCTGCAGGCCGACGAGCATGATAACCGCCGGCGACTGCGCCCCCAGATTCAGACGCCCCGGTTCGCCCAGCGTCCGCACCAGTTCGTCGTGGACGATCTTGACCACCTGCTGGCCAGGCGTCAGGCTGCGCATCACTTCCTGGCCGACGGCCCGTTCGCGCACGCGAGCGACGAACTCCTTCACCACCTTGAAGTTGACGTCAGCCTCCAGCAGCGCCAGGCGCACCTCGCGCATGGCGACGTCGACGTCGCCCTCGGTCAGCTTGCCGCGCTTTTGCAGGTTGTCGAAGACGGACTGTAGCCGTGATCCTAGAGACTCAAACACTGATGTTCACCGTTGGGTGTGTATCGTAAGGGCAGGACTATCGCCGGCCGGCGGGCAGACGTGCGCGGATAGTCGCGCTTCTACTCGCAAGATGCGTGATTCTAGCGCAGGGGGCGGGCAGAGTCAAGCAGCGGAAAACAGTGATACGTTGTCAGCTGCTCGGTCGTAGGCCACCCATCGTCGATCCGTCCGGCAGCCCGTCGCCACAGCGGCTATGATAGGATGAGTTGCAGAGTTTGTTTGGAGGAGCGTTATGAACGGTCAAATACGATTCAATCCACTCAACAGACTTTCCTTCTACACTTTTTTCGCCTGTTCGCTGCTTGGCTTGGTTGGTTGCTCGTCACCGGCAGCGATCACCAGTGAGCCAACGGCCGTAGTCGTCGCGACGCCCAGCCCGGACGCGCCAACCGCCACTCTTGCCCCTTCAACGCCGACGTCCGCGCCGGCAACGGCCACGCTACCCGCGCCGACTGATACGACAGCGCCCACTGACGCCCCTACCATCAGCCCACTCCCTACCGCCTCGGCCACGCTACCCGCACCCATCGCCGACACGCTGCTGTTCTACACGACACCGGTCAGCGATCCATCCGGGCAAGCGTATTGGGCCTTCCGAACCCTGCCGGCGCTGCCGCAACTCGACCCGGCCGGCTTTGATACCCTTTACGGCCCGCGCGACCGTCTAGAGGACTTCAGCATGTTCCTCGCCAACTTTCAACCACAGCTATCGCCCGACGGCCGCCAACTGCTCGTCCCCGGCCTGGTCAGCTATCCAGAGTACGGCGTCGAGGGCACGGGCACGTGGCTGTGGCTGATAGACCTGGCAAGCGGCACGGCGCGGCAACTACTACCGAATGGGGTGATCGCCACCTGGAATCCAGCCGGCGACGCCATCACCTACGCCGAGGGTGCAACCCTCTACACGCTCAGCACCGCCGCCGGCGCGACACCGCAGCCGCTGTTCGAAGACCCTAACCTGTGGAGCCTTTACGCCAAGTGGTCGCCCGACGGCCGCTGGATCGCGGCCATGAGCGGCATCCAGGACGAGACGACCGGCGACGTCACGTTCACCTACTGGCTGGTTCCGACCGACGGCCGTCCGGGGCGCGAATTCGCCCGGCGCGTAAGCCTGGTAGGGGGATTTAACGCCACAGAGGTATCCTGGTCGCCCGATGGACAATACCTGTTGGCGCATAACTACGTTTACGATCTGGCCGGCAACCAACTGCTGCCCACCGAGACGGGCGGGCTAACCTGGCTGCCCGATCGGCCGCAGTTATACCAACGGGCTGAGTGGCTGCGCATCCTGAGTGTGACCGGTGAGGAGATGGACGTTGTGGAGGAGAGCGCCTACCACTCGACGATCAACTGGGCCTTCTCGCGCGACGGCCGCCGCCTGGCCTTCTCCCAAGCGCCAACCGACGCGGGCACGCCGCTGGCCATCCACGATCTGGCGAGCGGCAAAACCCAGATCGCCGGCATCGTCCCAGACGCCCTGTACGTTTCCGAGTTGCGCTGGAGCGCCGACGACACGCTACTCATCGCCGGGGCCAACCACGGCGAAGGGCGCTACGACATCTGGACGCTGCCGGCCGCGCCCAACAGCACCGCTGAACGGCTCATCGCCGACGCCGTTCTCATCGACGCCGTGCCCACCGTGCGATAGCGTTGAGCGTCTTTAGATTTAAACGCAAAGGCGCAAAGACGCTAAGGCGCAAGGATAAAAGAATACCTTTGCGTCTTAGCGTCTTTGCGCCTTTGCGTTAAATCTCTTACTTCAGCTACGCAGCCACCGCCTCAAACCGCGCCGCCGCCTGCCGCAGCAACTCGGCGCGCTGGGTGTTCTCCCACGGCGCTTCGATGTCGTCGCGGCCGAAGTGGCCGTAGGCAGCCGTGGCGCGATAGATCGGCCGGCGCAGCTCCAGGTCGCGGATGATCGCCCCGGGCCGCAGGTCGAAGTGCTCGTTGATCAGCTCGACCAGTTGATCGCTGGTGTGCGGGCTGGTGCCGAACGTCTCGACGTTGACGCTCAGCGGGTGGGCCACGCCGATGGCGTAAGCCACCTGCACCTCGCAGCGGCGGGCCAGACCGGCGGCCACCAGATTCTTGGCCACCCAACGCGCGGCGTAGGCCGCGCTGCGATCGACCTTCGTCGGATCCTTGCCGCTGAACGCGCCGCCGCCATGCCGCCCCATGCCGCCGTAGGTATCGACGATGATCTTGCGCCCGGTCACGCCGGCGTCGCCCATCGGCCCGCCGACGACGAAGCGGCCGGTCGGGTTGACGTAGACGCACAGGTCGTCGGGGCCATACTCGCTCGGCTTGCGCGGGTTGATGACGACGTTGCGCCCTTCGCCGACCAGCTCCTGGGGCAGCACGGGCATGATGACGTGCTTGATGATCTCCTGCTGGATCGTCTCGTTGTCCACTTCCGGCGCATGCTGGGTGCTGACGAGGACGGTGTGGACGCGCCGCGGCTCGCCATAGTTGTACTCGACCGTCACCTGGGCCTTGCCGTCGGGGCGCACCCAGGGCAGCGTGCCGTCGCGCCGCACCTGGGCCAGCCGCCGCGTCAGACGGTGGGCCAGATAGATGGGCAGGGGCATCAGGGTGTCAGTCTCGTCACAGGCGAAACCGAACATCATGCCCTGGTCGCCGGCGCCGATGGCGTCGATGGCCGAGTCGCTGTCGCCGTTCTGACGCACTTCCAGCGACTGGTCAACACCCTGGGCAATGTCGGGGCTTTGAGCAGCAATGGCTGCCAGCACGCCGCAGGTGTGGCCGTCGAACCCCTTGCTACCGTCGTCAAAGCCGATGTCGTTGACTACGCCGCGCACCAGCTTGTCGAAATCGACAAAGGCGGTCGTCGTAATCTCGCCCAAGAGCATAACGTAGCCGGTCTTGACGGCCGTCTCGCACGCCACCCGGGCCATCGGGTCCTGCGTCAGCAGAGCATCGAGGACGGCGTCGCTGATCTGATCACACATTTTGTCCGGATGCCCTTCGGTCACCGATTCGGAGGTGAAGAGCACGTGCGGTGATGCCATGAAACTCGTTGTCATTAGATTTGGTTCCTCCAGAGAACTGCGCGTATTTCGCGGCCGACTGATAACAAAAAGCGCCTCTTGAGCAGGTCAAGAGGCGCGCGTGGGATTATCACTTGGTCCTCTTATCTTCCAGCTTTCGCTGCCGGAGTTAGCACCTTTCCACAATGGGCGGTTGCTGCAGCGTCATCGGGCCGGGTCCCTCGACTGCTCTTGATAAGCTGTTTGAAAATGTTCTCAATAGGCAACTATAGCCCCAGTGGGCGATTTGTCAAGATGATAGCCCGGCCGGCTTACAACCTAGATTAAGGCCCTTACTCCCACTTCTCCGGCGGCTCCGGCATACCCAGTATGTGGTAGCCGGCATCGACGTAGACCACCTCGCCGGTAACGCCGCTGCCCAGATCGCTGCACAACCACAGTGCCGTCTTGGCGACCTCTTCCTGGTCGATGTTGCGCCGCAGGGGGGCACGCTCGCCGACGTAGCCGAGCATCTTGCGGAAGCCGGCAATGCCCGCCGCGGCCAGCGTCTTGATCGGCCCGGCGGAGATGGCGTTGACGCGGATGCCCTCCGGGCCGAGGTCGGCCGCCAGATAGCGCGTGCTCGCCTCCAGTGCTGCCTTGGCCACACCCATGACGTTGTAGTGGGGCACAACCTTCTCCGCGCCGTAGTAGGTCATGGTGACCAAGTTGCCGCCATTAGGCATCAG
>CALLZA010000223.1 GCA_937858165.1 uncultured Ardenticatenia bacterium | reverse complement strand
TTGTGGTCACTCGTTGTTCTGTATTGTTGTGATCTGTTGTTTTGTCAGATGATGCTTTCTCTGTGTGTGTGTTTGTTTGTTTTTTTTTTAATGATACGGCAACCACCGAGATCTACGCTAGATCGCTCGGCGGCAGCGTCAGATGTGTATAAGAGACAGGGTGTCGACGAGGCCCAGTCGTATCTAAGAGCCGTCGTCGAGACAGTGGACGCCGGCCCGGTGCAGGTCGAAGTCCAGGCGGTGTCGGGCGCGCCGGCCGATGCCATCGTCCGCTATGCGGAGGAGCACAACATCGATCTCATCGTCATGTCCAGCCACGGCCGCACCGGCAGCAGCCGCTGGGTCTATGGCAGCGTGGCCGAGAAGGTGCTGCACCATGCGCCGTGTGCCACGGTCATCATTCGCGCCCACGTCGCCGTGGCCATGTTCCAGAACCGCAAGATCCTCGTCCCGCTCGACGGCTCACCACTGGCCGAGCGCGCGCTGGAGCCGGCGCTGGCCATCGCCCAGGCGGTGCAGTCGGACGTGACACTGCTGCGCGTTGCCTCCGGCCGTGAGCCGCTGCCGCAATCGATGTCGCCCAGCGGCGAAGACCTGGGTGTGGTGCGCGATATCGCTGCGGCTCAGGAGCGGGCCGAGGCCGAGGCGTACCTCCAGCGTATCTACAGCGCTCGGGCTAACCGGCATCTCTTCTTTGACGTGGTGACGACCGGCGGCGACATTGCCGATGCCATCGTCTCCTACGCCGATGAGCGGCACATGGACCTGATCGTCATCTCCAGTCACGGCCGTTCGGGCATCGGCCGCTGGCTCCACGGCAGCGTGGCGGAAAAGGTGTTGCGCGGCGCCGACTGCGCCACGCTCATCATCCGCGGCGCTCTGGCTTAGAACACAACCTTATGGACTTCCCCTCGCCGCTAACCGCCGACAAACTCTACCACGCCTTCGACGCGGCGACCCTGCCGTTTGCGACGACGGCCGATCTGCCCGATGGGCTGGAGATCATTGGCCAGGGGCGGGCGGTGGACGCTATCCGCTTCGGCATTGGCATCCGCCACCAGGGCTATAACCTGTTTGCCCTCGGCCCCAACGGGACAGGCCGCCAGACGACGGTCAACCGCTTTCTGCAGCAGCGCGCCGTCGGCGAGGCCGTGCCCGACGACTGGTGCTACGTTTATAACTTTGACCAGCCCGACAAGCCGCGCGCCCTGCGGCTGCCGCCCGGGCGCGCGGTGGCCCTGCGCGACGACATGAAGAAGCTGGTCGAGGAGTTGGCCTCTGTATTGCCCGGCGTGTTCTCCGGCGAAGAGTACCAGTTGCAGAAGCACGCCCTGGATGAGGAACTGCGCGGCCGGCAAATGGAGGCGCTGGAGAAGCTGCGCGAGGAGGCCAAGACCCATGACATTGCCCTGATCCAGACGCCGGGCGGTTTCGCTTTCGCGCCGCTAAAGGAAGGGGGCGAGGTCATTACCCCCGACGAGTTCATGCAGTTGGACGCGGCGGCCCAGAAAGAGATCGAGACGCAGGTCACCACGCTGCAAGAGGCGTTGCAACGCCTGATGGAGCAAATGCCCCAACTCCAGCGTGAGATGCAGGCCCGACTGCGCGAACTCAATGAGCGCGTCGTCGGCTTCAGCATCTCGCCTCTACTGGACGAGTTGCGCCAGAAGTATGCCGAAGTGGCAGTCGTCGGGGCGCATCTCGATGCCGTGCAGGCCGACGTTGTCCGCAACTTTGAAGCGTTCTTACAGGATGAGGAGTCGACCGGACGGCAGTTGTTGGGGGCGGCGCTGGGTATCGCTTCGGCCGACCGCCGCGCCCCTCTGTCACGCTATGAGGTTAACGTCATCATCGATAACGGCGCTACCCAGGGCGCGCCGGTGGTCTACCTGGATCAGCCGCGCTACCCCGACCTGGTCGGCCGCGTCGAGCACGTGGCCCAGATGGGCGCGCTGGTGACCGACTTCACCCTCATCAAGCCCGGCGCGCTGCACCAGGCCAACGGCGGCTATCTGGTCGTCGAGGCGCTGAAGTTGCTTTCCGAGCCGTTTGCGTGGGAGGGGTTGAAGCGGGCCCTACGCAAGCGCGCCCTGGCTATCGAGTCGCTGGGCCAGGTCTACAGCATGATCAGCACCGTCTCGCTGGAGCCGGAGCCGATTCCGCTAGACGTGAAGGTCGTCCTTATCGGTGAGCGATTACTCTACTACACGCTGAGTGAGGAGGACCCCGAGTTCAACGAGTTGTTCAAGGTCGCGGCCGATTTCGAGGATGAGATGGATCGCGGGCCGGAAAGCGCGCTGGCCTACGCCCGCGTCATCGCCGACGTGGCCCGCGACGAGTCGTTGCGCCCCTTTGACCGCACCGCCGTGGGGCGCGTCGTCGAGCACGGTTCGCGCCTGGTCGAGGACGCGACCAAGCTCTCGACCCACATGCAGAGCATCACCGACCTGTTGCGCGAGTCCGACTACTGGGCCGGCGAGGCGGGCCGCGCCACAGTCGGCGCCGACGACGTGCAGCGGGCGCTGGACATGCAGGCTTATCGCGCCGGGCGCTTTCAGGCCCAGATTCAGGCAGCCATCTTGCGCGACCGGGTGCTCATCGACACCGCGGGGACGGCTGTGGGGCAGGTCAACGGCCTGCTAATCCGCCAGATCGGCAACCACGCCTTCGGCCGTCCCAGCCGCATCACGGCGCGCATCCGCATCGGCAGCGGCGAGGTGATCGACATCGAGCGTCAGGTGGACATGGGCGGGCAGCTCCACTCCAAGGGCGTGCTCATCCTGGCCGGGTTCCTGGGGCAGCGCTTTGCCATGGAGCGGCCGCTGTCGTTGTCGGCCACGTTGGTCTTTGAGCAATCCTACTATGGCGTGGATGGGGATAGCGCGTCGTCGGCCGAGCTGTACGCCCTGCTGTCGGCCATCGCCGATGTGCCCCTGCGCCAGTCGCTGGCTGTCACCGGCTCGGTCAACCAGCGCGGCCAGATTCAGGTCATCGGCGCGGTGAACGAGAAGATCGAAGGCTTCTTCGACGTCTGTCGCGCCCGCGGCCTAACCGGCGAGCAGGGAGTGCTTATCCCCGCCGCCAATGTCGATGACCTGATGCTGCGCCGGGACGTGGTGGAGGCCGCCGCCGCCGGACAGTTCCACATTTACCCGGTCACCACGGTCGACGAGGGCATTGCTCTGCTAACCGGTCTGCCGGCCGGTGAGCCGGACGAGGCGGGCGACTACCCGCTGGAGTCGATCAACGGCCGCATCGTTGCCCGCCTGAAGCGGCTGGCTGAGACGCAGCGGGATTACAACCGCCCGTCGTCGGGCGATGCGGCCGGCGACGCGGAGGACGAGAGCGTCGAAGACCCTCCCACTGCTGAAGGGTCGGCCATGATTGCCGCCCTCGCCGGTGAAACGACCGCCTGGGGCGACATGATCGCCGCGCTCGATGAGCGTGCGGAAGAAGAGGAGTGACGGTGATACCGTCAGGCGACGCCTCATTGACCGCCACGACGGCTTCCGACGCCACGACGGCTTCCGACGCCACGACGGCTTCCGACGCCACGACGGCTTCCGACGCCACGACGGCTCCCGGCGCCGCGCCCGAAGCGGCTCGCCCGCCGCGACGTATCGTAGTGGCGCTGGACGCTTCGAGTCACAGTCACGCGGCGCTGGCGGCGGCCGTCGCCCTGGCCGGGCGGCTCCAGGCCGAATTGCAGGGTATCTTCGTCGAAGACGTCAATCTGCTGCGCCTGGCGGAACTGCCATTCGCGCGCGAGGTGCGCTTTGGGCTGTCCGCCGCGCGTCCGGTGCAGGGCGAAGAGCTATTGCGCGGCCTGCGGGCGCGGGCGGCGGTGCTGCGCCGTGAATTGGCAGAACTCGCCGAGCAGAACAAGGTCAGCAGCACTTTTCGCGTCGTGCGCGGCGCGGTGGCCGGCGAACTGATCGCCGCCGCGCTGGAGGCGGACGTGCTGGCCCTGGGGCGCATGGGCCACTCTCTGTCCCGCCGGGCGCGGCTCGGCTCGACGGCCCGCGCGGCCATCACCCGCGCCGCTTCGGCTGTGCTGCTGGTGCAGCCGGAGGTAGACGCCGGGCCGGTGCTGGTGCTCTACGACGGTTCGCCCGGCGGCGGGCGGGCGTTGGCCCTGGCGGCCGAGATCAGTGGCGAAGGCGGCGAGTTGCGTGTGCTGGTCTGGGGGCCGGATGAGACTTCGGCCTTCGCACGCCGCCAGTTAGCCGCCCACCTGCTCGAAGCGCGTGGCTGCACGGCCCAGTATCAGCACCTGGCCGGTGGCGATCCGCGGCGCGTCTTGGCCTGGGTCAACAAGCAGCACGGCAGCTTGCTCATCTTGCCCGCCGCCGAGTGGCCGGTCGACGCGCTGGAAACCCTTCTCGACGACGCCCACCCGCATCTGTTGCTCATCCGGTAAAAATCGAATAGGTGTGCTAAAATTCAGGCTGACGGGCGCGCAGTTGTTGGGCGCGTCTGTGCTTGAGAAGCGATGACCTACACGCCCAGCGACCACATCAGCGACGTGCTCAACAGCTTGCCGACCAAGCCTGGCGTCTATTTGCACAAGGACGCGGAGGGCAACGTCCTCTACGTCGGCAAGGCCATCAACCTGCGCAACCGGGTGCGCTCCTACTTTCACAGCAACGTTGATTCCATCAAGACCCTGCGCCTGCGCCGCCAGATCGCCGACATCGAAGTCATCGTGACCGATTCGGAACTGGAGGCGCTGCTGCTGGAGATGAACCTCATCAAGCAGCACCAGCCGCGCTTCAACGTGCGGCTGAAGGACGACAAGCGCTACCCCTACATCAAGGTTCACTGGGCCGACCCTTTCCCCAAGGTGACCGTGACCCGGCGTATGGTGCGCGACGGCGCGCGCTACTTCGGCCCCTACACGTCGGTTTGGGCTGTGCAGCAGACGCTCGATCTATTGCGCAAGATTTTTCCCTATCTAACGTGCGACCGCATCATCACCGGCCGCGACGAACGGGCCTGCCTCTACTACGACATCAAGCTGTGCAACGCACCGTGCATCGGCGCGGTCGATCAGGAGCAGTATCGGGCGACGATCAAGCAACTGATGGACTTCCTCGATGGCAAGTCGGACTATATCGTGCGCGGCATCGAGCAGCGCATGGCGGCGGCGGCGGCCGACCTCGACTTCGAGCGCGCTGCTGACTACCGCGACCAGCTCAGGGCCATCGAGCGCATCACTGCCCGGCAACGAATCATCGGTCCCGATGATACCGACCAGGATGTGATCGCCTTTGCCCGCGCCAACGGTGACGCTTGCGTGCAGGTGTTCTTCGTGCGTCACGGCAAGCTCATCGGCCGCGAGTACTTCATGCTTGACAACGCCGAGGGCGAAAGCGACCAGGAGGTGTTGCAGGAGTTCCTGACCCAGTTTTACGAAGATGCCGCCTATGTGCCCAAAGAGGTGCTGCTGCCGGCTGAAGTGGAAGAGGCGCGCATCATCGAAGAGTGGCTGCGGCAGAAGCGCAACACGAAGGTGACGCTGCAAGTGCCGCGGCGGGGCAAGAAGCGCGAACTGGTGGAGATGGCGACTGTGAACGCGCAGGATACTCTGGCGGCACTGCGCCAGCAGTGGGCCGCCGACCGCTCCAAGCACGTCACGGCCATCACCGAGCTACAGGACGCGCTGAAGCTGCCCAGCCCGCCGGCGCGCATCGAGTGCTACGACATCAGCCATACGCAGGGGCAGCAGACGGTTGGCTCGATGGTCGTTTTTGTGCAGGGCGCGCCCCAGAAGAGCGACTATCGGCGCTTCAACGTCCAATCGACGACCAACGACGACTACGGATCGATGCGCGAAGTATTAACCCGCCGCTTCCAGCGCTACCGCGACACGCTGGCCGGCGAACTCCACGACCCTGGCGCGATCAAGTCGCGCTCGGATCGGCCGACGGCCTGGGCCATCCTGCCCGACCTGTTGATCATCGATGGCGGCAAGGGGCAGTTGGCCGTGGGGCAAGAGGTGTTGCAGCTATTCGACCTGGAGAACGAGGTGCCGCTGGCCGCGCTGGCCAAGCAGGAGGAGGAGATCTTCCTGCCCGATCGGCCGCAGTCGGTCTTCTTGCCGCGCCGTTCAGAGGCGCTCTATCTGGTGCAGCGCGTACGCGACGAGGCCCACCGCTTTGCCAACGAAGGGCACCGCAAGCGGCGGGCCAAGGTCGGTGTGGCATCCATACTTGACGCCGTGCCCGGCGTGGGGCCGAAGCGGCGGCAACTGCTGCTAAAGCGCTTCGGTTCGCTGGAGGCGTTGCGCGCGGCGTCGGTGGAGGAGCTGATCGCTGTGCCGGGCATCTCCGTCGAAGTGGCCGAGTCGATCAAGGCTCATCTGCAATAAAGCCGGTCGGCGCAGAGCAGGAGAGCCAGGGCCGAGGGGCCGTCGCTGATCTCCCCGGCGCGAGCCATCGCCAGCACACGGCTGACCGGAAGGCGATGGACGTGCATGACCTCGGCCGCCTCATGGTGCGTGTCGCTGGCGGTCACGTCTGTGGCCAGGAAGATGTGGCCGACTTCGTTGCAGATGCCGTTGGCCAGGAAGAAGCGGCCGACGTATTGCCAGTCACCGCCACGCCCACCGACCTCCTCGGCCAACTCTTCGCACGCCGCCTCATCCGGTGTCTGGCCCGGCTTGACGCTTCCGGCCGGCACTTCCCAGCACCACTCGTCAATGGTGTAGCGATACTGGTAGACCATCAGCACCTCGCCCTGGGGCGTCACCGGCACGATCCACACCGCGTCCGCCTTTTCGATGACGTTGTAGACACCCGGCCCGCCGTCAGGCGTGATGATGTCGTCCTGCCGCACGCGATACCAGGGGCACGACCAGACGATATGACTGGCGACGGTTCGAAATGGGCGCTCGTGTGTTGACATAAAGCTTCACTTTGTGATTGCTTTCTTAGCCAGCTTTGGCGTTGGCAATAAAGGCCCGCACGCGGTCGGCGTCCTTGAGACCCGGCGCGCGCTCCACGCCGCCGGCCACGTCGACGGCGAACGGCCGCACGGCGGCCACAGCCGCGGCCACGTTGGCGGGCGTCAACCCACCGGCCAGCATCAGGCCGGGCAGGCGGGCGGCCAGCGCTGCCGCGATGCCCCAGTCGCCCGTCTCGCCCGTGCCGCCGTAAAGGCGGCCGTGGGGCGTGTCGAGTAGCAGGCACGGGCCGTCACCGCCCGGCGAGGCGGCAAAGCGCGCCGCGCCGGCCTCGGCCTCGTCGGGCGTGCGCGGGCGCAGGGCTTTGTAGGCGCGGACGAACAGCGGCGAAGCGGGGTCGGTCACGTCGGCCGCCGGCTCGTCGCCGCTCAACTGGGCCAGGTCGAGGCCGCAGCCGTCGAGAATGGCGGCGGCGGCGGCCGGTGGCTCGTTGACGAAGACGCCTACGAAGCGCGGGGCCAGGGGCCAGGGACCAGGGGGGAAGGCTGCGCGCAGGTGGGTGATGAGGCTGGCGGCCGCCTCTGGCGTAATGGCCCGCGGACTGGGCGGGTAGAAGATGAAACCGAGATAGTCGGCCCCGGCTTGCAAGGCAACGAGCGCATCTTCGAAGCGCGTCAGGCCACAAATCTTAACCTTCACCATTGTCGTTCTCCGGGCGGACGAGGCTGACCAGGGTGTGGCCGGGCCGGGGGGCGGGGCGGGCGTCGGCGGTGAAGAACGCCAGCCGGCCACCTTCGCTGACCACACACAGGGGGATGGCCCGCGGGCCGTAATGGCTCTGGTAGTCAGCATAGGTGAAGGCGGCGGTGATGGGTGTTGCCCGTAGCGTCGCGCCCTCCTCCAGCGCCGTCGCCAGCGCTTCGTAATGGTTCTGGCTATCGAAAAGGGTGCGCCCCGAGTGCAGCCCGGCGGGACGGGTATCGCCTTGTGGTGACAGGTGGTAGACCTCCGCTCCGCCGAACAGTTCACGGAACTGGATCATGGCCAGCGCGTTGACCTCGTCGTTGCCGGTCAGGGCCAGCACGCGACCCACGCCGGCCAGGTCCAGCCCGTCGAGCGTGTCCTCGGCCAGGGCGCTACCGTGGTGGGCCTCCAAGCCGGCCATGCGGCTCTCGGCTACGTGGTGGTAGTTGCTATCGACCAGCACGGTGCGCAGGCCCAACCCGCCCAACACCGCAGCCAGTTGGCGGGCAAAGGGGTGGGCGCCGACGATGAGCGCCCCCTGGGGCTGGCGCTCGGCCAGACCCAGCCGGCGCGCGACCGGGCCGCTGGTCAGCCCATAGAAGATGACCGTGCCGACAATGACCAGGAAGATGAGCGGCGACAGCAACTCCGCTTCGGGCACGCCCAGTTCGGCCAGTTCGAAAGCGAAGACAGAAGCCACCGAAGCGGCGACAATGCCGCGCGGGGCCATCCACATTAGAAAGATGCGCTCGGCGCGTGTCAGCGGCGTGCGCCACGTGGACAGCAGCACCGAAAGGGGGCGGGCGACGACGATGAGCAGGACGATGAAGGCCAGCGCCGGCCAGCCCACCGCCAACAGGTTCTCGATCTCGACTCGCCCGGCCAGCAGAATGAACAGCACGCCGATGAGCAAGACTTGCAGATTCTCTTTGAACTCGATGATATGGCGCACCGGCACGTAGGTCTGATTGGCCAGGACGATGCCCATCAGGGTGACGGTCAGCAGACCCCCTTCGGCCGCCAGCAGGTCACCCAGCGTGAAGAAACCGACGACGAGCATCAGCGTGACGCCACTTTGCAGGTAGTCAGGAATGAGATGCCGCCGCATGAGACCAATTAGGACAGCCGCCCCCAGCAGACCGAGCGCGATGCCGATGACCAGCGTGCGGACGACGCCCAACAAAACGAATCCGGGCACGCTGACGCCACCGCCCAGGACAATGATCTCGAACACCAGCACGGCCAACACCGCGCCGACGGGGTCGATCAGGATCCCTTCCCACTTCAGGATTGTGCCGGCGCGCCCCTTGGGGCGGATCTGGCGCAGCAGCGGGCCGACGACTGTCGGGCCGGTGACGATCAGGATAGCGCCGCTGAGGATGGCCAGCGGCCAGTCGAAGCCCAGCAAGTAGCGTGCCCCCAGCGCGGCCACAACCCAGGTGATTAGCGCGCCGACCGAGATAAGGCGCGAGACGACGGGGCCGCTGGCCGATAGCTCCTTGACCTTGAGTGTCAGTCCGCCTTCAAAGAGGATGATGCCGACCGACAGCGCCACCAGAGGAAATAGCGCCTCGCCCAGCAGCGTGCCGGGGGCGATGAGGCCGAAGACGGGGCCGAGCAGAAAGCCGGACAGCAGCAGCAAGAGAATGGACGGCAGCCGCAGATGCCAGGCCAGCAACTGCGCTCCCAGACCGACAACGGCGACGAGCGCCAATTGAACAAGCGGTTCTTCCACGAGGTTGTCTCCAAAGCAGTGGCCCCGCTGCCGCCAGAAAGGCAGCGGCGTCGGCATAGCAGATGACGGTGCGGCTCATTCGGCGCGAGTTGGTCGCGACGGCAATGGCCGCTACGGCCGCGCCGTCGGGTAGATGGCGTAGGTGCCGACCCACTCATCCTGCGCCAGCACGTGGCCGCGCATGGCCAGCAGGGCGTCGGCGCCGTCGAACGCGCCGCTCAGGCCGAGGCTGGGCACGTCGAGGGCATAGAGCGCGAAGTGGTAGTGGTGGATGCGTTCGTCGTTCCAGGGCGGGAAGGGGCCGTCGTAGCCGCCGTAGTCCCCCTCCATGCTCGGCTCGCCGGCAAACCAACTTGTGTAGCTGTTGATGCCGCGCAGGCCGTAGGGGGTGTGGCCGACTGCCTTGCCCCGCGGCGTGACCCCTTCGCAATCGCAGCCGGCGGGCAGCTCGCGGACGTCGGCCGGAATGTCGATCAGCACCCAGTGATAGAAGTCGGCCCGCGGCAGATCATAGGGCACGGTGCGGTCGGGCTGGTTGGCGTCGTCGCGCACCGACGGCGCGTCGCAGTCGGTACAGATGAGGGCGAACGACTGAGTGCCCGGCGGTGCGTCGCTCCAGGTGATGTGGGGGCTGCGGTTGGGGCCGAAGGTAGCCGGCGCGTCGGCTGCCGGGATGCCCATGGCGAACTTGGCCGGAATGGGCGCGCCGTTCTCGAAGGATGGGATATTCAGCTTCATGGGTTGCCTCCTCATGATTCTAAGAAGAGGAACCACAGAGTACACAGATTTTAGGGGCGAGTTATCAGATGCCAGTTGTTTGTTGCTGGTTAAGAGTGGTAAATGGAACTCCATCGATGAAATCTTTGTAATCTGTGGTTCCCTTTCTTGACTGCTTTCATTTTCCCGTGTTTAGCCGGTATGGGCAAGGCTGGGCAGACGCAGGCCGGTTAGCTCCTCGCTGACGGCCCACAGGCGCTCGGCCGCGGTGCGGTCGTAGCTCTGCGGCGCGGATTTGACAGGGCGGCAGTCGACGAAGTAGCGCCCGCTGACCCCGGCCACCTCCGGCGATGACGCCAGATAGACCGAAGTCGCTGCCCCTTCGACCACGCTCTTGGCGAAGAGCGGCACCAGGCGTGTCATCACCAGGCCGATGACGCCGCGATTGTTGCGGCCGAAGTTGCTGGCAACGAAACCGGGGTGGACAGCGTTCACGGTGACGGGCGCGTTGCCGCGGCGGCGGTCCAGTTCGTAGGTGAACAGGACGTTGGCCAGCTTCGACTGGGCGTAGGCGCGAAAGCCGGCGTACTTACGCTCGTTTTGCAGGTCGTCGAGGTTGAGTTTGGCCTGGCGATGGGCGTCGGACGACAGGTTGATGACGCGCGCCGATGGAGCAGCCAACAGGCTGGGCCACAGGAGTAGGGTGGTCATGAAGTAGCCCAGGTGGTTGACCGCGAACGTGCGCTCCAGCCCGTCGGCCGTCGTCTCGCGCCCGGTCAGATAGACGCCGGCGTTGTTGACCAGCACGTCCAGCCGGTCGTAGCGGGCAGCGAACGAGGTGGCCATGGCTTGGATAGACGGCGGTGAGGCGAAGTCGGCTTGCAGCAGCTCGACGCGCGGGTTGCCGGTGGTGGCGGCAATGGCTGCCCGCGCCGCCTCGCCGCGCTGTGGGTCGCGGGCGACGATGACGACTGTCGCGCCCATTTGCGCCAGTTCCAGGGCCGTCTGTTGGCCGATGCCGGCGTTGGCGCCGGTAATGAGGCAGATCTTGTCTTGCATGGTGTGGTTCCTTGTTTGGTTCTATGTTTTGGGGGCGCACCGAGCGGCCCCGCGGTCAAAACTCGTTTGTCTAGCGCAGGTCGCGCCCGAGCGCGCGGGCCACGCGTCGCACCTGGGCCTGGAAGCCGGGCATGGCTGTCAGAGGTAGGGCCTGATCGCCGTCGGAGAGGGCGGTGGCCGGGTCGGGGTGAAACTCGACTAGCAAGCCGTCGGCCCCGGCGGCCACGGCGGCGCGGGCAGCGGACAGCACCAGGTCTGCGCGGCCCGTGGCATGGCTGGGATCAGCCACGACGGGGTAGGGGGCGATCCGGCGGGCCAGGGCAATGGCGTTGGTGTCCAGCGTGTTGCGCGTCGCCGTCTCGAAGGTGCGGATGCCGCGCTCGCACAGGATGATACGTTCGTTGCCGCGGCTGACGATGTGGTCGGCGGCCTTGAGCCACTCGTCGATTGTTGACATAAAGCCGCGCTTCAGCAGCACCGGCCGCCCGACTTCGCCCACGGCCCACAGCAGTGGGTAGTGTTGCATGTTGCGGCTGCCGATTTGCAGTACGTCGGCGTACTCAGCTACCAGCGGCAACTGCTCGACGCCTAGCACTTCGCTGATGACCAGCAAGCCGAACTCGTCGGCCACGGCGCGCAGAATCTCCAGCCCTTCGCGGCCAAGGCCCTGGAAGCTGTAAGGCGACGTGCGCGGCTTGAACGCCCCGCCGCGCAAAACCCGCCCGCCGGCGGCGGCAACGACCGCGGCCACAGCGCGCGTCTGCTCGTAGCTCTCCACGGAACAGGGGCCGGCCATCAGCACCACATCGCGCCCGCCGACCACTACATCCAGCGCCAGGGTCACCGGTTGCGCCACTGGGGTGAACGGCTCGTCCAATATCGCCACGTCGGGCGTCAATTCACGTTTCATAGTTTCATCCCTTACTCTCTGCTATAAACACACCTATGTCCAACACGACCCTTGCACCCAGCCGTTTTGCCGTCTGGCTCAACGCCGCCCGCCCGCGCACGCTGCCGCTGGCCCTGGCCTGTATCATCACCGGCACAGGGCTGGCCGCGGCCGACGGCGCGTTCAACTGGCTAGTGGCCCTGCTGTGCGTGCTCACGGCCGTCCTGCTGCAAATACTGTCCAACCTCGCCAACGACTATGGCGACTCGCTGCACGGCGCTGACCACGGTGCGCGGCAGGGGCCGAAGCGTGCCGTGCAGGCCGGGCTGGTGACGCCGGCGGCGATGCGGCAGGCCATTGCCGTGACGGCGCTGCTGACCGTGGTGTCCGGTCTGCTGCTGCTGTGGTTCGCCTTTGGTCGCGCGGCGTTCTCGTCGCTGCTGTTGTTCATTGTTCTCGGTGGTGCGGCCATCGGTGCGGCCATCACCTACACCGCCGGCAAGTTGCCCTATGGCTACGCCGGGCTGGGCGACCTGTCGGTGCTGCTGTTCTTCGGCTGGCTCGGCGTGCTCGGCAGCTACTACGTTCAGGCGGCCCGCTTTGCCCCGGCGCTGGTGCTGCCGGCGACAGCCTGCGGTCTGCTGGCCGTGGCCGTGCTCAACGTCAACAACGTTCGCGATCTGGAGTCCGACCGGTTGGCCGGCAAGCGCTCCATTCCGGTGCGGCTGGGTCTGCGTCGCGCCCGCGCCTATCACTGGTTGCTCCTCGGTCTGGCGGTGGTCTGCGCCACGGTCTACGTCCTTCTGACCTTCACGTCGCTTTGGCAACTCCTTTACCTGCTCGCCGTGCCGCTGCTGGTGCGCAATGGCCTGGCCGTGGCCCGGACGGAAGCACTGCACACACTCAACCCGTGGCTCCGACAGATGTCGTTAGCGGCACTGGCCTTCGCCACTCTCTTCGCATTGGGCCAGGCATTACCGACCATTTTCGTGTAGCCTTTCTAAAAAGTCAGTCACCGCCGCCAGGAAAGCCTCTGGCTGCTCCATCTGGACGACGTGGCCAGCATCGGGAATGAGGCGCAGGGTGGCGTTCGGTATGCTCACTGCCAGTCCCTCGTTCAGGGCCACGAACTTGGTGTCTCGCTGGCCGGCGATGAGCAGCGCCGGCGCGGTCTTGGCCGCCCGGCGCGACCGGGGCGCCGGCTGCGCGCCCGCGCCCATGCCGCGCAAACTGTTGGCCAGCCCGAGCGGGCTGTTGCTGAGCCGCTGCTCATGGAGGGTCGCCCACGCCTCTTCGGGCAGCCCCGCCAGACCGGCGAAAAGGGGATTTCGCTCCCATTCAGCCACAAAGGAGGCCACGCCGTCGCGCTCGATGCGGGCCGCCAGTGCCTCGTCGGCAGCGCGGCGGGCTTGTCGTTTGGCGGTGTTGGCCAGCCCGGCCGTCGCGCTCACCAGCGTCAGCGAGCGCACTACGCTGGACTGCCTCACGGCGATGTAGAGCGCCAACCGCCCGCCCATCGAGTACCCCAGCCAGTGGGCCGGCGTGGCGTCGTGGCGGGTCAGCAGCTCGATCAAATCGGCGGCGACGCGCGGCATCTTGTAGCGGGCCACACTGCCCGGCGCGCCGCTGTTGCCGTGGCCAGGCAGGTCGATGGCGATGACGCGGTGGCACTCGGCCAGGCGGGGTAGCAGCGGCCGCCAGTTGGCCGCGCAGCCGGTGAAGCCGTGCAATAGCACCAGCGGTTCGCCCGCGCCCGTTTCCTCGACGGCGTAGCGCAGCCCGTCGATCACTTCATTGCGGGTGGTTACGTTCATGACGCCACCTTTTCAGACAACAACT
This sequence comes from uncultured Ardenticatenia bacterium, assembly GCA_937858165.1. Taxonomy (GTDB): domain Bacteria; phylum Chloroflexota; class Anaerolineae; order Promineifilales; family Promineifilaceae; genus Promineifilum. Next base: position 317 of record CALLZA010000223.1, on the reverse strand, counting down.
GCTCGGCCACCAGACGGCGTTGCACCTTGCCCGACGCCGTTTGCGGCAACTCATCACGTAGCACCAGTTGATGGGGGCGCTTGTAGCCGGCCAGCCGGGCACGGCCTGTCTCTTATACACATCTCCGAGCCCACGAGACCGTACTAGATCTCGTATGCCGTCTTCTGCTTGAAAAAAAAAACACATCAAACCACTCATGCCTCCAGTCGTACATCGTACCAAAATACAAAACCACCCAGCCCATCGAACTCTACAGTACTACTCAACTTCAATACAGGTCGTACACACAAACACACATACACCCACAGCACGTGCAT